>NZ_JANFZX010000077.1:0-9718 GCF_024461615.1 Anaerotruncus sp. DFI.9.16 | reverse complement strand
ACGCGCGGGGGCGCCCGGGGGGGCCCCGGCCCTTTTCTCCTCACAGTTCGTCGCAGGGGATGCCGCGGACCGCGTCCTCGGTGCCGGCCTCGCAGGCGATCTCGTAATAGCGGATCTTGTGGTTGATCTTTTCCATGTGCTTTTGAAGCTGGGAGATCTGCTGCTCGACGATCGACTTCTGCCGCCGGAACATCGCCAGCCGGTCGGCCAGCGTGGAATCGCCCTGCACGCACCAGTCGATGAACTGCCGGATATCCCGGATGGGCATCCCCGTGCTCTTGAGACAGGTGATGACCGACAGCCACTCGAAGTCGCTCTCCTTGAAGGCGCGGAACCCCGAGGGGGACCGGTCCACGAAGGGCAGCAGCCCCTCCTTGTCGTAATAGCGCAGCGTGTGCGCGGTCAGCCCCGCGCGCCGCGCCGCCTGCGCGATGGTGTAGCTCATTCCGCGTCCTCCTTTTCATTCGACAGGTAGCTTTCGATGCGGCACTGTTCTGTGACTTCCTTCCCGAGGAGGGTGATGGCCTTCCGCGGGCAGAGGCTGATGCAGCGGTAGCACATGGTGCAGCGGCCGCGCGGCAGGGGCCTTCCGTTTTGTATGGAAAGGTTGCGCATGGGGCAGACCTTTTCGCAGAGGCCGCAGCCGACGCACGCCCCGCTGAATTTGGGCCCGTCGGAATAGCGCGCCGTCTTGCCGTAAAACCAGAGGCGCTGCCCCAGCAGGCCCGCGATGCGGCAGGAGAGCCCCAGCCCGTCCCTTGGGAAGTCCCCGGCCAGGATGCGGGCGGCGGCCTCCCGCATCTTTTTTTCCGCCGCTTTGACGATTCGCCGGTTTTCCTCGAGCGGCTTTTTCAGAAGCCTGCTGTCGCAGACGGAGTCGGGCATGCGCAGGTGCAGGCCGCCGGTGACGGCGCCGCCGCACCTCTTCAGGATTCTGGCGGCGCAGCCCGCGCCGTCGCCGCTGAACGCGCCCATGGTCGCCAGGCAGAGGACCTGCTTTCCCCGCCAGAGCTCCGCGTGCTCCCGGATGAACGCGCGCACCATCAGCGGGGCGTTGGAGTACTGGATGGGGTACGCCAAAACGATCGAGGAATGCGCCGCGGCCCGTTCGGCGGCGTTTTCCTCCTCGATGGGCACCGCCTCCGCCGTTTCGTCGAGCAGGCGCAGCAGGTATTCGACGCAGTATCTGGTGTTGCCGGTTCCGCTCAGGTAAAGGCCGATCACGCCGGGACGCCTCCTTTCACGGGGAAAGAATATTTTTTCGGGGTATTGACTTCGAGCATACTCTAAGGTCTATAATCGTATTGTAGCAGAAACGCCGCCGCGGCGCAAGCGGCGGAATAACATCAGCGAAGAAAGGATGCGGTGAAATCATGAGAACAATGAAGCTGGGCGCCGCCGGGCCGACCGTTCCGGTCGTCGCGGTCGGCTGTATGCGGATAAACAACCTCGACGGCCCCGCCGCCGAACGGTTCGTGCAGGCGGCGCTCGATTTGGGCGCGAACTTTTTCGACCACGCGGACATCTACGGGGACGGCGCCTGCGAGGAGATCTTCGCGAAGGCGGTGCACATGAGCCCGTCGGTGCGGGAAAAACTGATCCTCCAGTCCAAGTGCGGCATCGTCAAGAACCCGCGCATGTTCGATTTCAGCAGGCGGCACATCATCGAGTCGGTCGAGGGCAGCCTGCGCAGGCTCGGGACCGAATACCTGGACGTGCTGCTGCTCCACCGCCCCGACGCGCTGATGGAGCCCGACGAGGTCGCCGGCGCGTTCGAGGAGCTCGCCGCCGCGGGCAAGGTACGGCACTTCGGCGTCTCCAACCAGAATCCCGGGCAGATGAAGCTGCTCCAGCGCGCGATGGGTTCCCGCCCGATCGTGGCCAACCAGCTCCAGCTGAGCATCACCAACTGCAACATGATCTCCAACGGCTTCAACGTCAACATGGAAAACGACTCCGCCCTCTGCCGCGACGGAAGCGTGCTTGACTTCTGCCGGCTCCACGACATCACGATCCAGCCCTGGTCCCCCTTCCAGTACGGGTTTTTCGAAGGAGTCTTCCTCGGCAGCGACAAATTCCCCGCGCTCAACCGCGTGATCGACGAGATCGCGGAGCGGCATGGGGTCAGCAATACGACGGTCGCCATCGCGTGGATCCTCCGCCATCCGGCCCATATGCAGCCGGTCGCGGGCACGATGAATCCCGGGCGGCTCGCGGATATCTGCCGCGCGGCGGACGTCACCCTCTCCCGTGAGGAGTGGTACGCGATCTATCAGGCGGCGGGCAACGTCCTGCCCTGATCCAAACGAGATAAAGGAGCGATATCAGATGAAATTTAACTACTACATTCCCACCCGCATCCTCTTCGGCAAGGGGATGCTGAACCGGCTGTCGCGGCAGGAGCTGCCCGGCAAAAAGGCGCTCATCGTCACGACGGGCGGGACCTCGGTCAAAAAATACGGCTACCTTGCGCGGGTGGAGGAGCAGCTTGACAAGGCTGGCGCGGAGCACCTGCTCTTCGACAAGATCCTGCCCAACCCGATCAAGGACCACGTTATGGAGGGCGCGGCGCTCGCCAAGGCAAACGGCGTGGACTTCGTCGTCGGGCTCGGCGGCGGCAGCGCGATTGACTCCGCCAAGGCGATCGCGATCATGGCGGCCAACGAGGGGGACTACTGGGATTATATCTCGGGCGGCACCGGAAAGGGCCTCACCCCTCCGAACGACCCGCTTCCCGTCGTCGCGATCACGACGACGGCGGGCACCGGCACCGAGGCCGACCCCTGGACGGTGACCACCAAGACCGAAACGAACGAGAAGATCGGCGGCGGCTATGACAAGACCTTCCCGGTGCTGTCGGTCGTCGACCCCGAGCTGATGCTGACGGTGCCGAAGCGGCTGACCGCGTACCAGGGCTTCGACGCCCTCTTCCACAGCACCGAGGGGTACCTCAACTGCACCGCCTACGTGCTCAGCGACCTCTACGCGCTCAAGGCGATCGAGCTGATCGGTAAAAGCCTCGCGGCGGCGGTCGCGGACGGCGGCAACCTCGAGGCGCGCGCCGACGTCGCGCTGGCCAACACGCTGGCTGGCATGGTCGAATCGACCTCCGGCTGCACCTCCGAGCACAGCCTCGCCCACGCGATCAGCGCCTATCATCCGCAGTTCGAGCACGGCGCGGCGCTCATCTCGGTGAGCCGCGCCTACTATACCCACTGGGCGAAGGCGGGCTGCTGCGACGAGCGGATGGTCGATATGGCAAAGGCCCTCGGCAGGAAGGATGCGAAGGAGCCGATGGACTTTGTCGCCGCGCTCGAGGAGCTCATGCGCGCCTGCGGCGTGGACGACATCAGGATGAGCGACTACGGCATGAAGCGGGAGGAGCTTGAAAAGTACGCCCGCAACGCGCGGGAGACGATGGGCGGCCTCTACGAGGTCGACCCCGCGCCCCTCTCCGACGCGGACGCGCTGAAAATTTTGGAGGAGTCCTACCGGTAACGGTAAAGAGGCCCCGGACATTGTCCGGGGCCTCTTTTGTCATATGCCCTGCCGGGCCGCGCCTATTCCATGCGGGCGCGCATCCATTCGGCGCCCTTGCGCATCGCGTCCTCCGCCGCATACTCGTAGGGACTCATGAGCTCGAGGGAGAGGTAGCCCCGGTATCCCGCCCGGTCCAGCTGGTCGAGCACATGGTCGAGGTCCATCGTCCCCTCGCCCGGGATGATGTGGTCCACGCCGTCGCCCTCCATGTTGACGTCGCTGAAATGGAAGTGGCGCAGGCGTTCGGGCGTGATGTTCCGGATGGCGTCCTCGATGGTTTCGTGACAGGCCTTGAGGCAGACGGTATCGATCATTCCATGCAGGTTGGGGGAGCCCACGTCGCGGAGCATCCGGGCGATCCGGTCGGTGCCGGTCAGGACGGTCAGCGCGCGGTCGGCCGCCTCGATGGTGATGGTGACGCCGTAGCCCTCCGCCAGATTGGCGAGGCAGGAGAGCGCCTCCACCGAACGGGGCCACGCCTTTTCATACGGCTCGTCCAGCGGGCCCCAGCCCGCGAAGAACTGTACGGTGGGGCATTCCAGCTCGTTCGCGTACTGGATGACCTTCGTGTAGGTCTCCATGCTGCGTTTGCGGGCCACGGGATTTGTGGACGCGATGTTGACGGGGTATTTGACCTGCTCCGGGGTCAGGCAGATGGGGCGGAGCCCCCGGTCGCGGAGCATTTTTTTCATGGCGATGACCTGCGGAAGGCCGCAGTCGTCGATGTGGAAATGCGGGTCGCAGGCGTATAGCTCAATGGCGTTGGCGCCCAGCCTCTGGAGGGAATCCAGCGTGTAGCGCAGGGAATAGCGGAAGTAGGGGTAGTTGGACAGTGCGATTTGGCTTTGTTTCAGGCTCATGGAAATCCTCCTTTTTGATTATGGCGAGCCGGCCGCGGCAAGCGCCCGGCGGATGTCGGCGCAGCTTTCTTCGATGGTCATTCCCGGGCGGAAGACGCCGCGGGTGCCGAGTACGAAGGTATCCGCCCCGGCCTGCCTTGTGCGGCGGGCGTTTTCCGGGGTGATGTTGCCGTCCACCTCGATGCGGACATCGCCCCGGCCGGCCGCGTCCAGCAGGGCGCGCGCCCGCGAGATTTTCCGCAGGAGCTGCCCGGTCAGCTCCTGCCGCGGCCCCAGCCCGGCGTTGCAGGTCATCAGCAGCACCAGGTCGGCAACGTCGGCCACTTCCTCCAAAAAGCAGAGGGGCGTGCCGGGATTGAGGGCCACGCCCGCTTTCCCGCCCGCGTCCCGGATCTCCTTCATGACCGCCTGGAGCTCCTTGGTGGCCTCCGCGTGGACGGTGACGTATCCGCCCGCGCAGTGGGGGAGCACCTGCCGCAGAAGGGCGCCGGGCGGCTGCGACATGATGTGCACGTCGAAGGGCACGGCGGAAACCCCGCGGATCAGCGGAAGGAGCAGGGGCGGCATCATGGTGGAGCCGGTAAAGGTGGTGTCCATCACGTCGAAGTGAAAGAGGTCGGCTCCCGCCCGTTCCAGCCGTTCGATCTCGTCCTGGAGGTGCAGCCAGTCGGCGCACATCAGGGAGGGGGCCAAAAGCGGCCTCACGGGGCCGCCTCCACGGGCGTCTCCCGGAACCGCTCGAGGAAGGCGCGGACCTCCTCCTGCGTGGGGACGGCAGGCTGGCCGCCCATGCGTGAGGCGCAGATCGCGCCGGCCGCGTTCGCCGCGCGGACAGCCGCGCGGATATCCTCCCCGAGGCAGAGGCGCAGGCCGAGTTCGGCGGTGAAGGAATCCCCCGCGCCGGTGGAGTCCACCGCCTCAATGGGGAAGGCGGGGAAAAATTCCCCCCTGCCGCCGTCGAACAGGTAGGCGCCGCGCGCGCCGAGCTTCAAAAGGATGTAACGCGCGTGGGTCTCACACCAGAGCAGGCGGGAGGCCCGCAGGGCGCCCGCCCGGTTCCGCACGCGCACGCCGGTGAGCGCCTCGGTTTCATCCTCGTTTGGGGTGAGGATGAAAATCCCTTCAAAGCGCTCGAGAGGAATGCTCCTGGCGGGGCCGGGGTCGAAGATGACGGGCACGCCGCGGTCCCGCGCAAGCTCGTAGGTGCGGTAGACGGTTTCAAGCGGCATTTCCAGCTGCATGATCACCAGATCGAACCGCCGCGCGTCGAGGGCGGCCTCCACATACTGCGGGACCAAAAAACCGTTGGCCCCCACGATATTCGCGCTGGTATAGGTCTTATCCGGGCGCAGCATCATGAACGCGCGGCCGGTCTGAACGCCGGGCAGACGCCGGACGAAGGTGGTGTCCACCCCCAGCGCTTCGAGCGCTTCAAGCTGGCTTCCGCCGGCATCGTCGTCCCCCACACAGCCCACAAGCGCGGCCCGTCCGCCCAGCTTCGCCACGGCGGAGGCCTGGTTGGTGCCCTTGCCTCCGTTGGCGAAATCGCATCGCCCGTAAAGGGCGCTGATGCCGTTTACCCCGGGGCTCTGCTGCTGCGAGAGGACGGTGTCCAGGTTGATGCTGCCAACGATGAGGATGTTCGGCTGGCTCAAGAGGCCTTCTCCTTTCTGCGCGTGGAGCGGCGCTGTTCAAGATAGTGGTTGACGATCAGCGTGATGATGAGCAGAGCGCCCCAGACGAGATTGCGGTAGAAGGAGTTCATAACCGCGCCGAACATATTGAAGAGGGAGGAGACCGCCTGCGTCAGGAGCACCGCGATCCCCACGCTGATGATCGAGCCCTTTCCGCCGTCCGGATTCGTCCCGCCCAGCACCGAAATCAGGATGGTGAGGAGCATGTAGCTCGAACCGAAGTCCGCTTTGGCGGAGTTCATGCGGGAGAGGCTCACCAGCCCGGATACGGCGGCCAGAAGGCCCGCGTTCCCGTAGACGATAAGCAGCGTTTTCACCTCGCTGATGCCGGAGAAGGCGGCCGCCCTGGTATTGGTGCCGATCAGGTAGATCCAGGTGCCGTACCTCGTCTTGCCCATAAAAAACCAGAGGAGGGCGACGATGAGGACGAAGAGGAAAAAGGTGAGGGGAAGGCCGAACAGCTCCGCGGCCGCGAACTGGTTGAAGACGGCGGGCACGCCGTTGACGGTGGTGCCCCTGGTGATCACCAGGCTGCAGCCCATGAAAAGCTGCCCGGTACCCAGCGTCGCCAGCATGGCGGGCAGCTTCAGCCTGCCGACGAGCAGGCCGTTGAAGAGGCCGCCCAGCAGCCCGACCGCGAGGGCGATGAAAACCGCGCCCAGCATCACCAGCGGGAGGGGCGCGGACACGCCCGCGCCGACCGTCGCCTTGAGGTACTGGCCGATGACGATGGCCACGAGGTTGGCCAGATAGACCACGCTGAGGTCGATGCCGCCGGACATCATGCAGACCGCGACGCCGAGCGCGAGCAGGCCGTATTCCACGAGCTGCTTGCAGACCGACCTCAACGTACTGAAGGTGGGGAATACCGTGGGCTGGAGGATGCATCCGGCGGCCACCACGACAAGGAGCACGGCGAGCATCCTCGTAATGCTGGAATCGATGCGCCGCCACAGGGGAGGGTTTCTGTATTCGGCATGGCCGGTCATGGCTTGAACCATCCTTTCCTGAAAAATGTGGAGGGCCGCGTTAAGCGGAAACGCGGACAGCGCGTTTTTTCGAGCCCGCGCGGACGGACGCGATCATGCCCAACAGGATGATGGCCCCGGTGAACGCCTTCTGCCAGTACAGCGGGATGCCCAGCAGCAGGAGGTTGTTGTTGACCATGGTGAGCAGCATCACGCCCAGCACGGCGTTGCGCAGGCTGCCGACGCCCTTGCCGGGACGCACGCCGCCGAGGATCACGGCCGCGATGATATCCATCTCAGAGCCGATCAGGTCCGGCATGTTGTAGGTGTAGTTCATGCAGGTGCAGACGACCCCTCCGATACCCGCCATCAGGCCGATGAAGCAGAAGAGCCCGAAGATGATGGCCCTGACCGGGAACCCCGCGCTGCGCGCGGAGGCGACGTTTCCGCCGATGGCGTAGACGCCGCGGCCCGCCATTGTGTAGCGCAGCACGAGGTAGGCGGCGAGGTAGAGCACGATCACCAGCAGGAAGGCCGTGGGGAAATTCGCCTGGAGCCCCGTCTTCGCGTTCGTGACGGTGAACAGGGAGGAGCGCCCGAAATTCTCCATCGCGGGCGCGATGTTCATCACGTTGCTCGCCCGCAGGGGACCGTTGAGGAAGCCCACCAGGAAGGTGGACATGCCCAGCGTCACGATCAGGCTGGGAAACTGGTATTTCGCCAGAATCAGGCCGTTGACGGCGCCCGCGGCAAGGCCGATCGCCGCGCCCGCCAGAAGGACGAGGACGATGGGCCCCTCATAGTGGATGCTTTTGAAGTAGCTGGCGGTCACGTACGCGCTCAGGCAGGCGACTGCGGGAAAGGACACGTCCGGGCCGACGCAGATCAGCGCGAGCATTTCGCCCACCGCGAAAATCAGCGGCAGCATCATGGAGCGGCAGAGGCTCACCAGCGTATTCATGGTGAAGAACTGGCCGGACACGGCCTGGACGACGCACCCGAACGCCAGGATGATGAGCAGGATGCTGTATTCCGGCTTAAAAAGCCTGGTCTTGAGCTGCGACATCTTCAGAACACCTCGATTTCTATCAGTTAAGCTGTGGCGAGGGCCAGGTTGCTTTCCGTCACCTGTTCGCCCTCAAAGACGCCGCAGATGCGCCCGTCCTTCATGACGAGCACCCGGCTGCAGAGGCCCGCCACCTCCGCCAGGTCGTCCGATGCGACGATGATCGACATCCCGGCCCGCGCATAGGTGCGCAGGAGGTGGTAGATATCGTATTTTGCGCCGATGTCCACGCCGAAGGTGGGGCCGTTCAGGATCAGGATTTTCGGCTTGCGGGAAAGCCACTTGGAGAGCACCACCTTCTGCTGGTTGCCGCCCGACAGGGTTCCGACCGCGCTGCGCTGGTCGGAGGCCGCGATCGACAGCCGGCTGATCCAGTCGGCCGTCTCCCGCTCCATCTCCGCCCTGCGCAGCGTGCCCGCCGGCCCGCTCAACGCGTCCAGCCGGGTCACGGCGCTGTTGATCGTGATGGAACGGGGCAGGAAGAGCCCCTCCGTCAGGCGGTCCTCGGGCACATAGGCGATCCCGAGCGCCTCGGCGTCGGCGACCCGGCGGATGCGCACGGGCTTTCCCTCCACGAGGACGGCGCCCCCGTCCGGGCGTTCCAGACCGAAAAGGGAGAGTGCGAGCTCGGTGCGCCCGGAGCCGAGCTGTCCGGTGATGCCGAGGATTTCGCCGCGGCGGAGGGAGAGGTTCACATCCTCAAAGGCTCCGCGGAGGCCGAGCCCCCGCGTCTCCAGGACGACGTCGCTCTCGTCTCCCGACGGCCGTTCGGTCTCCTCGGAGAATTCCCGGCCGGTCATATAATAGGAGAACTTCCGCCGGTCCATTTCGGCGGCGGGGCAGGTGACCACATGGCGCCCGCTGCGGAAGATGGTGATGCTGTCGGATATCTGGAACACCTCGTCGAGCTTGTGGGAGACGAACAGGATCGAGACGCCCTGCTCCTTCAGCTCCGCGATGATCCGGAAAAGATTCGCCACCTCCTTCTTGGTAAGGGCGGAGGTGGGTTCATCCATAATAATCAATTTTGCGTCGCTCAGAAGCGCCCGCGCGATCGCAATCAGCTGGCGGTCCGCGATGGGAAGGTCGGCCACGCGCGCTTTCAGGTCCAGCGAGAGGCCGATTTTCCCCAACGCCTCCAGCGCGGTTTGCTTCATGCGACGGTAGCTCAGCAGGGAGCGGCGGTTGGCGATCTCGCGGTTGAAGGCGAGGTTCTCCATCACCGTGAGATTGGGGAAGAGGGAGAAGTCCTGGTAGATCACCTGCACCCCGGCATCGATGGCCTGGGCGGGGGTGATGTGCGCAAAGCGTTTTCCGTCGATGGTAAAGGACCCGGAATCCGCCTGGTAGACGCCGGAGATGATTTTGATCAGGGTGGACTTGCCGCAGCCGTTCTCACCCGCGAGGCAGTGGGTTTCGCCGCACTTGATGTTCAGCTCGACGCCGTCGAGGGCATAGATGCCTCCAAAGGATTTTTTGATGTCCTGTGCCGATAAGATATATTCAGCCAATCTGATCCCGCCCTCACAATCATTTATAAAATCGGGCTCTCCGGCGCCGTCCCCCGGGGCGGCGCCCGGGGGGGGGGCG
>NZ_JANFZX010000076.1:0-10221 GCF_024461615.1 Anaerotruncus sp. DFI.9.16 | reverse complement strand
TTATCCGCGTCATCGCCGTCCCTATCCGTGGGTACGCCCATGCAGTCCGCCGGGTTCTCCCGGCAGACGGGACAGTCCTCATCCGCCGCGTCCGCATCGCAGCGCGCGGAACAGGTGCAAACCGACTCGCTCTCCGTCTCGGGGAGTTCTTCCGCCAACACCGGAAGTCCGACGGATAAGAGCATCAGCGCGGCCAGAAAGCCTGAGAAAAACCGCTTTTTGTTACGCATCACAACATCTCCTCTCCATACAGAAGCGGGGAGGCCCCTTTCTATTGGAAGCTCGCCCATTTCCAAGCAACACCTCTATATATTATAGGTCTATACCCGAGCGGTCACATTGGGGTCTCAAATTCAAGAAAATCTTAGAAAAAATAAAAATTTAGTGATTATGCAATGAATGTGTTCAGTAAAAATCCATCCACGCATTGAACTTGCACGCCATGGAAATTCTGAAAAACAGGCTAATGTTGCGCTTATCTGTGTTCGAGGATCTGCAAAGATGGCGGATATGGGTGACGGAAGAGCTTTTGTTATTGCCGGCGAAAAGGCCGGAAACGTACCGGCAAAAGAGCCGTGTTGGGAGCTTTGATCATGTCAGAGGAAGGACTCATATAAAGTATCGATTCATTAAGAAAGCGGTAGGGGCTTGACAGGCCCCTACCGCTTTCTTATTTTTCAGATTGATCTGAGCTGGGTTTGATTCTCAAAAGCTCATTTGTACAATTCAGATATTGGCGTTATATCCTCAGGCTTAGATACATCGTCTAAGCGACAAGGAACGCCGGTCGCTTCGCACCACAGGGCAACGACTGCCGTAGTGGCCATTTCCTCAAAGTATTCACGGTCTAAGGTATGCATTTCATCAAACTCGCGGAGCATGCTTACATATTTGTTAATAATTTCATCTGACGGACCTTGGATATTATAGGGTCCGATCTTTGTTTGGAAGTGGGTGGATAAATAATCGTGAAAATGCTTGATATATTCGGGAGAATAGCCGTACTGGGGCAGTCGAATCCGATCAGCGTAATAATAGATAAACGCCTTGCGAAGCGTATTGGAACTGATGGTAGGCGGTTCAAAGTAATCCCCTGTCTCAAGCAGCGCTCTTTATTGTTCTTCCGAATGCAGATGCACCCATTCTTTTGTTTCTTTATGAAATAGATACTGGTGATGAATGTGCATTTTATACATCGCAAGAATCAAACTTTTAAATGTAAGCGGCTGCTGCAATGATAACACCTCCTATTTTATTGGATAACCAAACCAAATGTGCATGCCGTGAGCTTTGCCCATGAACGGAGCATGATAATGACCATAGTAGCTTCCAGTCGAATTTATACCTCTATGATGTTCAGGCAGTTCTTTGGCGGATAATCCTAGAGGGATGGCAAGGGCCTTTGCGTCTCCCTGATTTTTAATATAGACACCGCATATGCTTTCGCAGCCCGTCCGGCCGGTAGGCGTAGGTCGTCCGCTCGCCGTCCGCGTAGAGGGATACCATCTGATTAAATCCATTATATCCCTTTGTCTTCCTTACAGCAAACATTGACTTTGTTTTCCAGTAATTGTAGAATAAAAAAGGAACGCCGCTACTGGCAGCTGGGAGTGACGCAAATGGGGTTTCCAAGGCTAGCAATGGTTTCAATTAAAATTTTCTGCTCTATAATTAGCATATTTATTTTTATTATGGATTGGAGAAAATATCGGAGAATTATTAAATATGGCGGGTGCTATGACGCCACAGTAGTGGGTTTTAAAGGTTCATTCTTTCCTTATCCAATTGTCCAATTTCTTGTAAATGGAAAGGTCGTAGAGGATAAACTATCCTGTGGTACTGCTCAAAACCCCGAGTTGGGCTCCACCATCAAAGTCTATTATTGGCAGGAATACTATGATGAAATTATTTCTGAAATAGATTCTGACATAACCCCCCATTATATAATGATAATTTTTATTGCCATAGTTGTTTTCACTCTATGGGCCCTTGCCTAATAAGGGAGCCCCTGCTATACAGGGGCTCCCTTATTTATGTCATTTGTGTTTTTTGTTATATAAATCTTTCCATAGCCGGTCAATCCTTCCCTGATACTGGCTTCTTCTTAAATACTGGGCACCAACATATTTGTTCTTTGATTTCGCTTTCAAGACGTCCCAAGTTGACATCCCCAGTTCATCCTCCATCAGTCTCATTCCACGCTTGTTAGGGTCTTTGATACTGTGATATTGAAGGTCCTGTTGGAACTGCGAACCTTCAAAGGTGCCGCCAACACCATTAAAATACGAACGATTCCCTTCGTAAATCTCGGTCAACATCTCCATTGGGGGTTCACATCCAGCGGCTCCGGATGCTCTTCGTTGCCAAAGGCGTCGTACCGGTAGTTCTTCAGCAGGTTGCCCAGCGCGTCCGTCCGCTGCGCCACGTCCCCGTGGGCGTTGTGGAGGTAGTACTGGAGCGCACCGTCCTGCTCGCGGGCGATCAGGTTCGCGCCGCACAGATACCGCGCCGACTTCCGCCACGATGTTCTGCCCGTCCCACAGGTGGGTGACGCCCGTCGCGTCCGCGCCGCTTCCGTAGGTCTTGCCGCAGCGCAACCCATCCGGCCGGTAGAGGTTGCTTCCACTTCTAAGCCAGCCGTCGGGTACAGGGAATTTCATCACCGCCGCGGCTTCAACTCTGCTTCCGAAATAGAAACTTTGGTTCCCGCTTCACCCGCGGGAGCCGTATTTTTTTGCACCCTGCGCTGGTAGATGCAATTTATGAGGTCATAGCGGTTGACCTTCTGGTACCCGTCCCAGGAGTAGGCGTAGAAGGGGAAAAAACAAAAACCTCTTTGTGCCCTTGAGGTGAGCAGAGGACAGTAGTAAAATAATGAGAGAACATATGATAAGCTTTCGAATAGGGGGATCGTGATGGTTCAGAAGTTGATTTGCATCTTTACCGGCACGTTGATGATTGCGTTTCTTGGGGCATGCGATTCTCCGGGTGCCTTGGCCGGTATAAGCTCGCCCGGATCAGGGGACTCGATCTCTCAAAATGACTGCGAAGGAGGGGGAAATGACACGGCTCCTGGAGCCCCGCAACTGCTTGCCGAGACGAGCAGCACAGATGACAGACCTCCCGAAATCGATTTGTCTGGAGATTATATCCGTTTGACTTCTACGGAGCCCAATTCCTCTTCTGCCATTTTCGTGGATGCTCTGGAATTCCCCAACACCATTTTGCTGTGCAAGCGTCTCCTGCCGGAAGGGGCCGAAGCAGAAAAGAATGTGATGGAACTATTTGATACAGAGACGGGCGAATGTGTGAGTTCGTATGAATTGCCGCCTGTATTCAGCGGCAGGCTGCGTCGCATGGAGAAAGCGGCCGATGTAGCGGGCTTCGATTTTCGGTGCGTTTATGACGACGGTATGCTCTATAAAAGCAGTGCCGATGCGCAAAAGGAATTACGCTATGAACTGCCGGCCGGAATTGTCCCCACGGTTTCTCAGGACCCGTTTGACGGTGGAGCTTACGACGTGGCCGGCGACCAGCTGGTCTATACCCAGTCCGACGGGATATGGCTGGCCGACAGAGACGGACTCCATGCAAGAAAGGTCTTATCCAATGCAGAAATCACCTTTATGGAAGTCGAGAAGATGACGGGTGAAACCAAACTGATGTATGGAAAACCGAGGTTTCTTTGTAAGTGTACCAAAATTGCCGCCGGGATCTGCGATTCGGGCGACTGGTATGGAACAGTTCTCTATTATCCGGAAACAGGTGAAATGGAAAACTGGCTACAAACACTGCCGCCTTTTGTGCCGTCATTTCCTTATACGGATCGTTATATCAAGGCCTCCAAAACAGCATATCTGGACGCATGTACAAATGTTTGGAGCGAGTTCCCGACCGCCTCGGGAAATGCCGCTTACCTTACATACGACTTTCAGACCTTTGTTTATCAGCAGTACGACATGCGCTTAGACCATGAGACGGAGCATTTGGAGGCCTATCGATGCAGTTCGACGGACCCGACAGACCGTACGGCTCCGATTTTGGTCAATCTCGGGAACGAACCGGTGATCTTGTGCTGCATTACAGAGAATTACGTGGTTGCACACGCGCCCCGCCAGGGAGACTGGTGGGCGATCGCCAAGTACAGGTAAACGCCGCGAGAGGGCTGGCGCAGCGGAAATGTTCGGGCGTTCAATTCTTATGATGGAAAAGGAAGCTTACCATTGTTCCTGGGAACATCGCGCTAAGTTTTGATTTCATGTTCGTTCATGTTCCATCTTCACGGATAATCTTGTTAAACTCTCAGACATTGTTCATTACAAAATACGTGAACCCTGTGCACTGGCCTGCTAATATGAATTTGTTTTGATATTACATTGACAGGAGGGATCGTAATGCTTATAAAAAAGATTCGGATCTTAACGTGTACGGTACTGGCTGTTTCGCTTGTGGCATGTAGTTCACCCAAGGATGCGGTTTTAAATCGTTCGTCGGTAAGTTCCCAAACAGCAGGTCCTAGGAGCGCGGAATGCAACAGCATGTCAGAGAACTCGTCGGGAGAAACTGCCTCGGAATGGAACGAGTATGAGAAGTATATATACCCGTTTAGCTATTCGATAGGCAGGGAGTCATGGGATAGCCCCCTAGAACTCGAACCGGATGCTTTAGTAATTTTCTTTTTTTCGCTCTCTTTGATTGGAGAAGTAACAATTGACGAGGAGGTTTACCCGAAAGACGGCGAATTTGGGAACCCGATGATTCCGAGCGAATTTTTAGAATCCACCGTGCAAAAGTATCTGGATGTACCGGCAGACCAGATCCGCAGGTCAACATACTATGATTCGGAACAAGACGCCTACTGGACAGGGGGAATAGGCTCAGTCATACAGCTCTTTTTTGATGATGCCGAGCAGGACGGCAGCTTGCTGCGGATTAATTTTACAGCGCGAATTGACGCCAGCGAGGCTCGTAGGCAGTGGAAAAGTCGTGTTACAATCCAGCTTAAGGAGGATGGAGGATTCCGGTATCTCTCTTATGAAAGGGAAAAGGAAGAGCAATTGGAGTAAATACAAAAAAAGGGGGGCAGAGCAATTGCCCTGTCCCCTTTTAAATGAGATATCAGTTGTAGACGGTTCCTTTCCAGGTTAACGACGGGTACATACCCTTGACATTCTCCCGGTAGATATGGCGGGTGTTTCCCTTGAAGTCCCAGTTCGCCTCGTAAATCTCGTAGGTCTTGCTGTCGACTTCGTAACTGGCGATGCACAAAGCGTGTCCGGTCTGGGCATTCGGCCCGTTAGTCCAAATGGCAATCGAGGGAACGCGGATACCTGTCTGCCTATCGCTTGCGTTGTCCCAGAATTCACCAGGGGTCCACCCGGAAGAAGGACTAGGCTTTCCGGTAATCTCTTTGTACTTTTGCGCTGCATACTGCAAACATTCCATACAGATACTCCCTTTTAATTTGCTTGGCACGAACATATCCGCTCTCTGCAGCGAGGGATGTGATACTCTTGCCTGCATATGATACCAAGAACAGGACTGCTCAAAAATTAACCTGAATAATTTATTTCCTACAAATTTTCAACCCCACTCGCCCCATCGGCAAACATAGATCACCACAATCCCGCCGTTGCTGAAGCAGAGAAACCTTTTGTAGCTGGTTGTGAGGTTCCAAGGCGCCGCTACATATAACGGATTTCCCCTTGATACAGCGAAACACTACATTTATGCCGATCTCTCCTATAGCGGTGGGAATTTTTCCGTATCGAACTTCCGATGGGCAAAGGTTTAGTCGCTTGATCTGCCACAGAATGAGGCCCGGAGCAAAAAAGCTCCGAGCCTCTAAATCTAATCTCCACTTTTCAACGGTACGAGAATACCAATCACTTGTCGCTTATTGAAGCTTAAACCCCATCATTTTTAGTTGAATGAATGATGTTTCCTTTAGTATCCATATATCCCCGTTCAAACGGCATCTCCTGCATACTATGAAATTCAGTCCCAGGAAACTCTTCCTCCCAGCCATCATATTGGCTATCCCAATAATACTCAAGGATGCCACTACCCCTATAAGTCAGATTGTATTTTGGTTCGATAATGGTGTTGCCTTGATAGTCAAGTCCCATACATATTGCCTTCATTCTAACATATACAAGACCTACGCCATCCCTAAATACGATATCCGAATATGCTGGCATGGGTTTCATAATCCAATTGCCCTTTAAATCGATCAAACCAACAGAATATTCGGTACCCACACCTTGGGGCTTTACATAATATTCCTGCGCGCTGAGTACACCGTTTGCTACTCCGTCTTCAGATAAAACAATTGGCCCAAAAGTGGGTTCGATGATCATCTCGCCCTTTTGGTTGATTACGCCCCATTTTTTATCAACCTCTACAGAGGCATAGCCCAAACAGAAATCACTTGCCGAATCGAATTTCGGAGGGGTTACCCAGTCTCCCGTCAGGTCAATATATCCATATTTCCCGTCTTTCATAACACGGGCAAGTCCACATGCAAAGGCACTGGCATCATCAAATTGTGGGGAAATGACCCACTTGCCGGTCGGCGTAATATATCCATACTTACTGTCTTTAACTACACAGGCTAGTCCGCTTGAAAAATCACTTACTTTTTCAAACTGCGGGTGTATTGACCACCGAAACTCCTTATTCAAATATCCGTAGAAGCCATTGCTTGCTTTTGCGAAAGCTAAGCCCTCGGAAAACTGGGATAGATCGTCAAAAGAATTCGAGATCCATTCCCCCTGCCAATTCATAAATCTTCGGCTATCAGAATTCGCGTCTTTTGCGAGAATCATTCCCTCCTGATAGGATAAGAAAACAACGTCTTCTGGAATCCTCAGCAGTTTGTCATTAAAACCGTTAATTAACCACTCTTGCCCGTCAAAATCCCTTACTCTTGCTATACCAGATAAAAAATCAAACACGGTATTATATTGAGGTGGGATGACCCACTCTCCACGAATGTTAATGAATCCAATATTCCCTCTGCTTGCGACAGGATACAGATAGGTATGGGATACAATTGTGTAGGGCGGTGTATCCATTTTTGGAAATGTGGTTTGCTCACTTGTGCTATCTTCTCCACTGACTAAATTGCCGTCACTTTGTGAGGAACCAGTTACCGCAGACATCCCTGTTTCCTCATTCGATGCTTCATAACTTGATTTGTCATCAACACATATATCTGAAGAAGCACTAGAAGGTTTTCGTAAAGCGCCGTCAGAACAAGCTGTCAGTATACATACTAGCAACAACAGCATTATAAACTTTTTCATTTGCTTCCTCCATATCTGTAAGATAATCATATTTTACAAAGGTTACAGGGCCTCTAATCCACTAGAGGCCCTGTAACAAATACTAAGGTGTAACCACCCCAGTTAGGTTAGTAGCGATCTTTTCGCTTGCTATTTGAAAACGATCCAAAATATGGACCTTTGGAGTCTGCATACCACCTGTCAAACTCTCTAGAATACTGCTCATATTCTGTACCTTCCCATGGATTTCCAATCCATTTGGTTAGTGTGTCATAAACTGCGTCCGCGCTCAAATTTGGATCTCCTAGGAGTGATACGATCATCTTTGAGAGCTCTTCCGCGTGACTCCAATTTTCTGACAGACCATTTTCAGCGGCCCATCCTTTAGGATCTGTTGCTGCTTCAGGAATAGTTTCAACGTAAACTTCAAATTGCCGACCACCTATATCAGGGTTTATATTAATTACGTCGATTAAGCCTGTATTTTTTGCAACGCCTTCATAGGTCGTTGAACCCGTTACATAATTTGCCAACCCCTCTCTATTTCTCATGACCCGGTTCACCAAAACCCAAGCAGACTTGTCCATGGCCTCTGGTGCATGCGCATTTTCATGGAAAATGATACGTGCGGTACGATCTACAATGTTTGTGTCTATTTGATACTGATACAATCCTGTCCAATCCGCGGAATGTTCGACTCCTATTTCATAGCGAATATTATTCTCATCAAACCCAGGTTGCGGATTAAAAGTTTTGCCATTTTTACCGTAAAAGACCCAGTCATCTGTAGTTATAATAGACCCAGGGATGGGCTTGTTTCCAGTAAAATCAACAAATGTGACCGGGTTCCCGTTGCAGTAGGTGTACCAGTTGAGGCCGTCCCTCGCGGAATCCTCCGCGCCGAACCTTCCGGTTCTCGGGTCGTAGCATCTCGCGCGCAGGTAGTAATCGCCCGTCTCGCGGTCGAAGTATTCCCCGCAGTAGCGGAAGGGGTTCACATCCAGCGGCTCCGGATGCTCTTCGTTGCCAAAGGCGTCGTACCGGTAGTTCTTCAGCAGGTTGCCCAGCGCGTCCGTCCGCTGCACCACGTCCCCGTGGGCGTTGAACAGATAGAACTGCGCCGCACCGTCCTGCTCGCGGGCGATCAGGTTTGCGCCGCGCAGATACCTCGCTACGACATTTCCAGTCGCGCCGATTTCCGCCACGATGCTCTGCCCGTCCCACAGGTGGGTGACGCCCGCCGCGGCCGCGCCGCTCCTGCAGATATGGCCGGACCTTGTGGTCCGGCCATATCCTTACGGGTTATTCCCCGCCCTCATAGTCCTCGATCTTTGTAAAGATAATTTCCGGTATGCCGGTTTGTTCTTCCCACCAACCTATGACTTTGTAACGAAGTTGTTTATCATCAAATCGATACGACCCGAAAAAGTATGCCTTGTCGTAGACTGCAGGATACTCAGCGGCATTATAAATATAAAATTCTTTTGCGTGATTGGAAAAAAGGATGAGGATATCCGTCTCCATTCCGTCAATAACATAAAACCCTGTATAAACCTTGCGCTCATATTCTATCGGTTTTGTAGGATCAATGGCTTCTATCGGCGGTTGTGTAATCTTGATTGCTATCGGTTCCGTGATGTTAAGCGTAAGTCCAAGCGTTTTGTTTTGCCATACCCCGTATGGCAACGTCCCTCTGGTACTGATACCGCAAGCGGGCAGCAGACTGGTTATCATCAGCGTGACCAAAATTAATGTACCTAACCGTTTTTTCATTTCCTCTCCCTCTTTCTGATTGTCATGAAGGACATCGCTGTTCTCCGGTGCTTTTTAAGCCAAGCGTCGATAGATTTGAACGGATCATCCGCCGAGTCGTTATAAGCCTGGAGCTGTCCATCTTCGCGGCCAATGGCCACATAATGCATCTGCATCGAGCCTGAATACTTATACATCAATATGCCCACCGTAGCGTCCCCCATTGCTTCATCCAGATTTTTGGGGAAATAAGCGTTGGTAACATCATAGCCGGCATCCTCGAAGTAAGACTCCACCGCCTGCGGATAGACTCCCATCTCACCTCTGGCCACCGTTCCTCCCGTCGACTCATAATGCAAAATAATGTTTGCCGGCTCCTTCGGGTCGTCCAAAAGCTGAAACGCGTTATAGGTGGCTACCCATCCGCATCCGTTGTAGCTTCCCTCACGGTAACCCATCCGCGTCACTGCCGCCGACCCGGACCCCTGATCCGTGATCAACGGATCATAGGTCAATTGTTTGTTGTAAAGATAATTCGTAACCATTTTGTCCGGCGTCAACAGGCTCGCGACCCGATCCAGCCCCTGGAATCTCGTTTGTTCAACATTGGCCGTAAAGTTTACACCGCCTTGAATGACCTGATCCACCGCATTTCGTACTGCATATTGCGCGGAATCAATTTTGTTGTGCACCGACTGCATTAACTTGTTGAACTGCTCTTCCACATACTGCTGACCCAGCGCCTGCAGTTCCACCGGCGATGCGGCATTGCCCGTTAAATCCATATAGGCAACCGGGTTTCCGTTTCCGTAAGCGTACCAGTTGAAGCCCGCCCTGGCTGAATCTTCGGCGGTAAACCTTCCGGTCCTCGGGTCGTAGCATCTCGCACGCAGGTAGTAATCGCCCGTCTCGCGGTCAAAGTATTCCCCGCAGTAGCGGAAGGGGTTCACATCCAGCGGCTCCGGATTCTCTTCGTTGCCAAAGGCGTCGTACTTGTAGCGCTTCAGCACCGTTCCCAGGTTGTCGGTCCGCTCGGTCACGTCCCCGTGGGCGTTGAACAGATAGTACTGCGCCGCGCCGTCCTGCTCGCGGACGATCAGGTTTGCGCCGCGCAGATACCTCGCCACGACATTTCCCGTCGCGCCGATCTCCGCCACGATGTTCTGCCCGTCCCACAGGTGGG
>NZ_JANFZX010000075.1:0-10261 GCF_024461615.1 Anaerotruncus sp. DFI.9.16 | reverse complement strand
GTCCTTCTTTGGTGACTTTCTTTGACGTAAAGAAAGTCACTCGCCGCCGGTCGACTACCGGCAAGCTACGCCGCTCCCCGAGCGGCAAACCTAAGAAGGTCCCCGCCGGTCGACTACCGGCAAGCTACGCCGCTCCCCGAGCGGCAAGATTTAGCCCTGCGCGTGCTGCTGCTTGCACTGGTCGATCTTCTTCTGCGGGGCGGGCTCGGTCTGGTACCAGCCGCGCTTGACCATCTCGTCGAAGACCTCGTGCTGGATCTGGTGTTCCTCATTGAGGATGTTCATAAGCTCGCTCATGACGGCTGGCGACGCGCATTCGTTCGCGAAGGTGTTGTAGCCCTCGGTGACGAATTTCTGGCTCGAAAGCACGTCCTCCATCATTTCACGGTCGCCGAACGGTTTCTGCTGGTTCATACGCCCTCCTAACCCAGCTGCTGAAGCAGCCGGTCATAATGGTTTTGGTGTTTCGCGGAGTTCTGTTCAAACTGGGTCTTGAGCTGCGGGTCGGTGGTCATCTGGGCATAAAGCGCGAACTTTTTGACGAGCGTCTGTTCCACGCCGAGCTGGTCCTCGATGGCGGAAAGTTCTTTGGACGTCAAAGGCATAAAAAAACAACCTCCTTCAATTGGGATACCTAAAGTATTCCAACCAAAGGAGGCAAATATACGATTGACCGCTCAGTGGCGGTGGGTGGAGGAAGCCACAAACCCGTCCACGAGCTGGTCGATATACTGGAAGGAAAGCCCGGTGCCAACCGCGACGCATTCGACGGGGTTTTCCGCAAGGCGCACCGGCATCTTGAGCTCGCGGGACATATAGACATCCATGCCGTGGAGCATCGCGCCGCCGCCGGTCATGACCATGCCGTTGGTGAAGATGTCCCCGACAAGCTCGGGCGGCGTGCGTTCGACGACCGAATGGACCGCCGCGCGGATCTCGCCCACCAGCTCGACCATCACCGGGTAGAGTTCCTTCCGGGTGAGCAGCACCTTGGTCGGCAGCCCGGTCGCAAGGTGGCGGCCCTTCACTTCATAGGATGCGTCCTCCGCGTCGCGGTCGACGCTCGCGATCGCGATCTTGACCCGCTCGGCCATCCGCTCGCCGAGCAGGACGTTGTAGCGGGAGCGCATGTATTTGATGATCGCGGCGTTGAACTTGTCCCCCGCCAGCTTGATCGACGTTTTGCAGACGATGCCGTTGAGGGAGAGCACCGCGATGTCGCTCGTGCCGCCGCCGATGTCGAGGATGAGGTTGCCGTTCGGCCGGGAAATGTCGATGCCCGCGCCGATCGCCGCCGCGACCGGCTCCTCGATCAGGTAGACGCTGCGCGCGCCCGCCTGCACGGCGGCGTCGACCGCCGCCTGCGCCTCCACGCCGGTGATGAGCGAGGGCACGCAGAGCGCCACCCGCGGTTTCATCATATTGTTGGGACAGGCCTTTTTCATGAAGTATTTGATCATCGCCTCGGTCATCTTGTAGTCGGAGATGACCCCGTCCTCCAGCGGGCGGATGGCGGTGATCTTCGCGGGCGTCTTGCCCAGCATGTCGTGCGCCTCGTCCCCCACGCTGAGCACGTCCCCGGTGCGGGTGTTGATCGCCACGACCGAGGGTTCCCGCAGCACGATGCCGTGCGCGCCGTTATAGACGAGTACCGTCGCCGTTCCCAGGTCGATCCCGATGTCGATTGAATTCATACGATTTTGTCCCCCTGACGGGCCCCGCCCGATTCATTACCGCATCATTATACAACAATTTACAGCATAATTCAACGCCGCCCGCCATTTGCCGCCATTTTCCTCTGCCCGGCGGGCGTCGTAGCCGCCACGGTGAGGCGGACCTCCCCCGCGCCCACCTTTTTGAGAAGCTCCGCGCACCGGCGGGCCGTCGCGCCCGTCGTGAGCACGTCGTCCACGAGCAGCACCCGCTCCCCCTTGAGCGCCGCGCCCCGGCAGAGGGAGAACGCCTCCCGCGCGTTGTGCTCCCGTGCGGCGGCGCCCTCCTGCCGCGCCTGCGCGCCGCCCTTTCCCGTATGGGCCAGGAGCCCGCCTTTGGCGGGCGCGCCCAGCCGCCGGGAAAGCTCCCGCGCCAGCAGCTCGGTCTGGCAGAACCCGCGCCGGCGGAGCTTTTTGCGGTGCAGCGGCACCCAGGTGACGAGGTCGAACGCCCCGTCCCCAAAGTCGCCGCGCACCCGCTTTGCCATCAGCGCCGCGAGGAAGGGCGCGTAATAGCTGCGCCCGCTGTATTTGTACCGGTGGATGCCCCGGCGCACGCCGCCCTCATACCAGAGCGCCGCGGACACGCCGTCACAGACCGGGCCGGACGCCTCGCAGACGCACCGGTCCAGCCGCTTGCCGCAGCCGGGGCAGGCCTCCCCCGCCGTCTCGGGCAGACCGCACTCCCCGCAGAGCCACCCCTCTCCCGCGAGCACCCGCCCGCAGAGGAAGCATTTGTGCGGGAAGAGCAGGGTGAGCGCGCGCTCCCACAGGCTAGCCATCGCACACCTCCCCCAGCAAAAACCGCAGGTTGGCGTAGCGGCGGGTCCGCTTGTGGCTCTGCACCATCGTGCGCACCGCCGAGGCCGAGCCGAGGATGATGAGCAGCTTTTTCGCGCGGGTGACCGCCGTATAGAGCAGGCTCCGGTAATACATGCGGCTGCGTCCCTCCGCGAGCGGCAGGATGACCGCGTCGTACTCGTTGCCCTGGCTCTTGTGCACGGTGATCGCGTAGGCGAGCTCGAGCTCGCCCGCCATGTCGAAGGAGTACTCCGCGCGGCGGCCCTCGTCGAACCGCACGATGATCGACGAGGAGGGGCGGTTGATGAGCTCGATCACGCCGATGTCGCCGTTGAAGATGCCGAGTCCCTCCTCGCCGTCCTCCTTTTCCCACAGGAGGTCGTAGTTGTTCTTCACCTGCATGACCTTGTCCCCCTCGCGCAGCGTCTGAGGGCCGGAGGAAAATTCCTTTTTGCGCTCGTCGGGCGGGTTGAGCGCCTGCTGGAGCACCCGGTTGAGCTCCCCGGTGCCCGCCGCGCCCACCCTTGTCGGCGCGATCACCTGGATGTCCCACATCGGCGAAAAGCCGTAGCTCTTGGGCAGCCGCCGCGCGCAGAGGTCGGCGGCGGTCGCGCAGATGCGCGCCGACTGCTGCTCGGGCAGGAAGAAGAAGTCGTTGTCCCGCGCGTCAAGCCGCGGGTCCTCCCCCGAGACGATCGCGTGCGCGTTGGTGACGATGAGGCTTTTGGCCGCCTGCCGGAAGATCTCCGACAGGTGCACGACGGGGAGCTTGCCGCTCGCGATGAGGTCGCTCAGAATGTTGCCCGCGCCGACCGACGGCAGCTGGTCGGGGTCGCCGACGAGGATGAGCCGGCAGGAGAACTTGACGGCGCGCAGCAGCGACTCGAAGAGGAGCGTGTCCATCATCGAGGTCTCGTCGATGATGACCGCCTCGCAGGGCAGCGGATTCTTTTCCCCGCGCTTGAATTTGGTGACCCCCGAGCCGTCGTCGAAGTCGACCTCGAGCAGCCGGTGGACCGTCCTGGCCTCCACGCCGGTCAGCTCGGTCATCCGCTTGGCGGCGCGCCCGGTCGGCGCGGCGAGCGCCACCTTCTCCCCCATCTGCCCGAGCAGGCGGATGATCGCCGAGATCGCCGTCGTCTTGCCGGTGCCGGGGCCGCCGGTGAGGATCATGAGGGGGGAGGTGACCGCCGTGACGATCGCCTCCCGCTGGAGCGCCGCGTAGGTGATCCCCTGCTTTTGCTCGAGCGCGGAGATCGCCGCCTCGAGATCGGGGGTGAGGCCCTCCCCCTTCTGGTCGCGCATGAGGGCGAGCTTGGAGGCGATGTAGCACTCCGCCTCGTAGTAGCGGGGGACGTAGAGGAAGGGCTCCCCCTTTACATCGAGCCGCACCAGCTCCCCGCGCGCCACGAGCTCCTCGAGCACGTCGGCGGCGTGGTAGCTGTCCGTCCCGACCAGCCGCGCCGCCGTCTCGAGCAGCTTCGGTTCGGGCAGACAGGTGTGTCCGTTGTTCATGCTGTTGTGGCGCAGCACGTGCAGGATGCCCGCGGCGATCCGCTCGAAGCTGTCGGGCGCGAGCCCCGCCGCGCCGGCCGCGGCGTCCGCCGTCTCGAAGGGCACGCCGATCTCCTCGCAGCAGAGCACATAGGGGTTCTGCGACACGATCTCCTGCGCCTGGGGGCCGAACTTCTTCCACGCCTTGATCGCGAAGGGCGCGGGAACGCCGATTTTCGCCAGATATAGCATTACAGTCCGTATACCAAACAATTTTCGATACTCATTGGAAATTTGTTCCGCTTTTTTTGGCGAAATTCCGGAAACCTCAGTGAGCCTTGCCGGATTCTGTTCGATCACGGTGAGCGTCTCGTCCCCAAACCGCGCGACCAGCCGCCCGGCGGTCTTAGGGCCGATCCCCTTGATCGCACCGGAGGAGAGATAGGAGGCGATGGCGGCGGCGGTCGCCGGGAGCAGCCGCTCATACTTGTCCGCCTTGAGCTGGAGGCCGTATTTCGGGTGGGTGGCGTACACCCCCTCCACGATGAGCGTCTCGCCGACGGCGATGCCCGCGAACTCCCCGACCACGGTGACCAGCTCGCCGTCGGCCGAAAGCTCGAGCACCGTAAAGCCCGTCTGCTCGCTGTGGAAGATGACCGTCTCCACCCCGCCCTCCAGCCGGTAGCGTTCGCCAAGCTCCATGTTCCTTCCCTCCCCGCGCGAAGATTTACAGCTATCATTATAGCCGTCCGCGCGGGAAAGCGCAAGCGCGCCGGGAGCCTGCGGCCCCTAGCGCAGCAACTCCGCCAGCTCCTCCGGAGAGCGGACGAAACGCGCCCCCGCGCCGCGCGCGAGCTCCTCGCAGTCGCGCGCCGCCCGCTCGTCGAGGCCCGCGTCGTAAAGCAGAAGCACTTGACCGCTCGGGTTGGATTCCCACTGGAGGCAGGCGTAGAAGAGGGACATCTGGTCGCCCGAATTTTTCCCTTCCCCGCCGACCGGCACGACCTTGTAAACCCCGTTGCCTTTCCGGCTCAGGCGCACCGCGAGCCACGCGGCCGCGTGGATGAACCCGATGCAGGCGAAGACCGACAGCAGGCCGATTCCCAGGATGTGCAGCATAAAAAATCACCTCGGAACATCCTATGTTCCGGGGTGATTTTGTGTGAGGCGTTTTGGGCCCTATCCCTTCACGGCGGCCAAAAGCGCGTCGGTTTTGTCGGTTTTTTCCCAGCTGACGCCCAAATCCTCGCGGCCCATGTGGCCGTAGGCGGCAAGCTGCCGGTAGATCGGGCGGCGCAGGCCGAGGGTGCGGATGATCGCCGCCGGGCGCAGGTCGAAGACTTTGGTCACCGCCTCGGCGAGCCGGTCGTCGGGCACCGCGCCGGTGCCGAAGGTGTTGACGTTGACCGACACGGGGTTCGCCACGCCGATCGCGTAGGCCACCTGCACCTCGCAGCGGCGGGCGAGCTTGGCGGCGACGATGTTCTTCGCCACCCAGCGCGCGGCGTAGGCCGCCGAGCGGTCCACCTTGGTCGGGTCCTTGCCTGAGAAGGCGCCGCCGCCGTGCCGGCCGAAGCCGCCGTAGGTGTCGACGATGATCTTGCGGCCGGTGAGCCCCGAATCGCCCTGCGGCCCGCCGATCACGAACCGGCCGGTGGGGTTCACGTAGATCTTCGTGCGGTCGTCCATCAGCTCGGAGGGGATCACCTTGTCGATGACCTCCGCGATCACGTCCGCGCGGATCTGCTCGAGGGAGACGTCGGGCGAATGCTGGTTGGAGATGACCACCGCGTCGACGCGCACCGGCGCGTCGTCCTCGTATTCGACCGTCACCTGCGTCTTGCCGTCCGGCCGCAGATAGGGGAGCGTCCCGTCGTGGCGGACCTCCGAGAGCCGCTTGGCCAGCCGGTGGGCCAGCGAGATCGGCATCGGCATCAATTCGGGGGTGTCGTCCGACGCGTAGCCGAACATCATGCCCTGGTCGCCCGCGCCGGTCGAATCCGCCTCGTCGCCCGCGCCCTGCTTCTGCTCGAGCGCCTCGTCGACGCCGAGCGCGATGTCGCCCGACTGCTCGTCGATGCTCGTCAGCACCGCGCAGGTCGCGTAGTCAAAGCCGAATTTCGCGCGGTCGTAGCCGATCCCCCTGATCACGTCGCGCGCCACGGCGGGGATGTCCACATAGCAGTTGGTGGAGATCTCCCCCATGATGAGCACCATGCCGGTGGTCACCGCCGTCTCGCACGCCACGCGCGCCTGCGGGTCCTTCGCGATGATCGCGTCGAGCACCGCGTCGGAAATCTGGTCGCAGATCTTGTCGGGATGTCCCTCGGTTACTGACTCCGAGGTAAAAAGGTACTTGGCCATCTTCTATCGAACTTCCTTTCGTCCAGCCCCTCCGGGCTTCAATATACAAATTTTACACCGCTTCCTCCGGCAGGACCTGCACCGACCGGTATTGGAAGCCGCCTCCGTCCAAAAGCTCCACCGTCATGACGGCGGAATAGACCTTCTGTCCGGAAGCCTCGGACACGTTTCCCTCGCCGTCCCGGACGGCGTAGCCCTCCGTCCACACCTCGTAGGAGATGCGCAGCAGGTCCCCCTCCCGTTCGGCGGAGAGCACCCGCGGCCACCACTCCTCGCCGAGGCCGCCGCCCCGCATCTGGTAGACGTTCTTCTGCGCGTCGTAGGAATAGGCGGTACGCAGGTAGTCGGCGGGCGCACCGAAGTAGGCGAGCGCCGTGGCCTCGACCTCCTCGGCGGGATAGGCCGCAAAGCCCTCCCCGTCCACCGGCGGGTCGACGCGCGCCCATTCGGGGCCGTACCGCTCGGCGTAGTCGATCTTGGACATGTAGATGTGGTAGTTTTTCTGCACCGTGAACTGGAAGAGGGAGTCTGGGCCGAGGTCCTCGCAGCGCTCCCAGCCCTCGGCGTAGATCAGGTTGCCGTAGGGTGCGAAAAAAATCTCCTGGCAGACCGCCGGATCGGTGTAGTCGGGCTCCGCCGGGAGTTCCGGCTCCGGAGCGCTCCCGGGCGCGGCGGGTTCCGCCGGACCCGGCGCCGCCGGTCCCGCGTCCGCGGGCGGAACCTCCCCGCCGCGCGCAGCGCAGCCGGCCAGCGCCAGCAGCAGCGCGAGCAGGCCGGCCAGAACCCTTGCGCGCGTCATACGCCCAGCACCGCCAGCACGCCGTCCCCGATCGCGTTCGCGGTCTGGTAGATGCCGTTGCGGCTGGTCATGCTGTCATACTCCGTGGGATTGGTGACAAAGCCCATCTCCACAAGCACCGACGGCGCGAAGGCGTTGAGGGTCACGCGGTAGTTGGACTGCTTCGCGCCCCGGTTGGTGCGCCCGGTATAGCCCGCCACGTTCGCCGAGAGGGTTGAGGCGAGGCTCTTGGAGATCGGCTCAAAGTAGTAGACCTCGGTTCCGCCGATCGTGTTCATATCCTTGGTGTAGGCGAGGCTGTTGCAGTGAAGGGAGATGAAGAGGTCGGCACGGTTGTCGAGCGTGATCTGCATCCGCTTGTTCATGTCCACGTCGTCGTCCCCCGTGCGGCAGAGCACGACCTTCGCGCCGAGCGACTCCAGCCGCTTCTGCACCGCGACCGCCGATGCGAGGGTGATGTCCTTCTCCATCGCGCCGCCCGTGCCGGGGATGCCGATCGCGCCGGGGTCGGCGCCGCCGTGGCCCGCGTCCACCGCAATTGTCACGCCGGAGAGCGGCTGGCTGCCGCCCGAGACCCGGGGCGCGTATTTCGCGTAGAGGATGACGTCGCCGTCGTCGTAGCTGATGTCGTAGCCCCACAGCCGCCGGGACCCCGACCGCAGGAACTGCATGACCGTGTCGCCGTCCTCCTCCGTCACGTTGACCGCGTCGAACAGGTCGCTGCCGTCCGCCATGCCGTCCTCATAGTCCGCGATGCCGGTCGTGTTAAAGAGCTTCACATAGAGCTTTTCCCCGTCCATATAGGCCCGGAACATCGTGTTCGCGGTGCCGTGGAAGGTGTAGTATTCGCCGCTGCCCGCCTGCTCGAAGGAGACGTCGGACACCCTGTTGCGGATGTTCACCTGCTCCTCCAGCGGCTGCACCGACTCCTTGGGGATCCAGCCGCCCGTCGACAGGTGGTACATGTTCCCCACCTCGGTGACATAGTCGACCGCGCCCCCCTTGGCCGTCTCGATGAAGGCGCTCGCCGCCGCGTCCTTATAGACGCTCGCCGCCACGTTCTTCACCTCGACGTACAGGCGGCTGCCGCTGCCGGTCAGGTAGACGCTGCCCGCCGATTTGACCGAGCTCGTCTTGCCCTTGTAGGTCATCGTGTAGGTGACGGGGCCGAGGTTGCGGGTGCCGTCCACCTCGCCCGCCGTCGTCTTGGCGGAGAAGGTCGCGGGCACGCCCGCCACGGCGGTCGCCGCCGCCTGCTTGAGCGCCACCTGCCGCCCGCCGACCGTCGCGGTCACCTGCGCGCCCGACGGGGCGGTGCACTGCAGGCTGATCGTCTCGCCCGAGTAGGTCGCGCAGTCAAAGGAGGGCACCGCGCTGCGGATGTTGGTGATCGTAACGGGGGTGTCCGCCCCGCGCGTGATGTTGATCTCCTCCGAACGGCCGCCGTTGCGGAAGACAAAGGTGTTGACCCCCTTCTGGAGCGCCACGAGCACGCCGAAGCTGCCGCGCGTCCCCCGGCCCGAAATCGCCTCGCCGTTCATCGTCAGCTTCTCGTCGGGGTCGGAGCCGCCCGTGATGAAGTAAGCGGCCGCCGAGGTGGAGACGTCCTTCTCCGGACGGGTCAGAGTCAGCCGGGCGGGCACCTTGAGATTCACATGGCTGGTGATCGCGTCGAAATCGTTGTAGCCGCCCGCCGCGAGGGAGGGCGCCGCCACCCCCGCGCAGAGCGCCGCCGCCAGCGCCGTGGAAATAAGTTTTCTGCACATTCCGTCTATTTTCACCTGTTTACCCCCTGTTACGCAATATTTCTTATACAGTGGGGATTCGGCCGCGTTTTCCTGCGGCCAATTCCTGTCAAATCAAAACAAAAAGCGCCCGGCGATATGCCGGACGCTATCATTTCCTCATCTCTCGGTCATACCGCTGGATTTGGCACCTTGCAATGCAGGTTGCCGGGCTTCACAGGGCCAGTCCCTCCGCCGCTCTTTATAAGGTAAAGCTATTCAGTTGTCTTTGTTATTCTACAGGATGCGCCAGAAAATGTCAAGCATTACGCGGGCTGTTCGGAATGCTCATGCTTCACCAACCGCGCGATCGGCTTGTAGACGAAATAGGTGACAATCCCATTGACCCCCGCCTTGAGCAGGTTGAAGGGGATGATGACCGGCAGCAGCATCGGGATGACCGCCTCGATCGGGGTGTCCATGAAGATCGGCGTAAAGATGAGGTTGCAGAATACCATCACCACGGTCATCGCCGCGACGCCCGCCCCCAGCGCGACCACCGCGCCCGAACGGGTGCGACGGCGGCGGTAGATGTTCCCCGCGAGCAGCGCGAAGGTGCCCGTCGCCAGAAAATGCATCACGATGCCGATGATGCTGCTGCCCGCACTGAAGGTCGTGCCCTGGATGACCGACACGACGAGCGTGAGCCCGAGCCCCGCCACCGGCCCGTAGAGGAAGGTGCAGATAAAGATCGGGATATCGGCAGGGTCGTACTCGAGGAAGGGCGCGGGCGGAAACGGAATGCGGATGAGCGCGACCAGCACGATTGATACGGCGGCCAGCATGGCGATGGTGGTGAGCTTGCGGGTGGTCTGGGATGCTTTCATGTGTCATACCTCCAAAAATGTTTGGAGCCTGCCGGGGAACTGAAAACGCCCTTGAACCAAGGTTCAAGGGCGCGGGCATATCGGCGGAAAATCCGCGAATATACGCCGTTTCTTTCATCCGGACTATACCGTTGGTATGGGAATCGCACCCATTCGGCCGACTTGCGCCGGTTCGCGGACTGTACCGCCAGTGGGGACTTTCACCCCGCCCTGAAACAGACTTTGTGGTTTTATTATAGCGCATGTGACCGTTTTGTCAAGGGGGTTGCCGTGGGCCTTTGGTTTGCCGCTCGAGGAGCGGCGGAGCTTTCCGCTCTCGCCCCGGCGGGCGGCGGCGCTTTAGATATGCCGCTCGGAGATCGGCGGAGCTTGCCGGTGGCCCACCGACGGCAGGCTTGGATTTGCCGCTCATGAAGCGGCGGAGCTTGCCGGGTCCCGCCCCGGCGGGCGGCCCCATTTCTTGTACGGACAAGAAATGGG
>NZ_JANFZX010000074.1:0-11083 GCF_024461615.1 Anaerotruncus sp. DFI.9.16 | reverse complement strand
GAGGCTCGCCGGCAGAGGCATTGCGCCCGCGGCGCGGCGGCGGGCGGGATGCTGTCGGCTCGTCCGCTGATCCGTGAACCGGGCGCCGCCGGCTTTGGCCGCAGGCCAACCGGAGGCGGCGCGGGGTCGCAGGGGATTTGGCCGCAGGCCATCCTTATAGAGAATCCGGCCCGCAAGGCCGGGTCCGCGAAGCGGACTCAAGCCGGGGCCGCGGGGCGGAGCGCCCGCGAGCGGCCGTCGCGCGTAGCGCGCTCCGGGCATCCGCCGAAGGCATCCTCTCAAGATTCCGGTCCTTTAGGCCGGGTCGCATGGCGACTCCCTACGGGGAATCCAAAGGGGGCCTGTGGCCCTCTTTGAATGCGCGTCGCCGCTCTGCGGCGCTCGCCGCAGGCGAGGAGCGCATCTATGCCCGGGCAGGCCGCCTAAGCCCCTCGCGCCCTTCTTTGGTTCCTTTCTTGGGCGAGCAAGAAAGGAACTCGCTGTCGGTCGACCACCGACAAACCGCACCGCTTCATGAGCGGCGAATCTAAAACCGCCGTCGGCCGACTGCCGACAGGCCCTCCGCCTCCCGGGCGGAGAACCCAAGGGGTTCGGGGCAGGCCCCGGCAGCCCCTTGGAAAGTTTTAGGTCCTCCGCAGGAGAAAAGGTTGACATTCCCCGCCCTCTGCTGTATTATTGTATTGATAGAATAACACACATAACACAAGCGGAGGTATCTTGATGAAACGTGTTTTTGCAACCGCGGCGGCGGTTCTCTTCGCCGCGCTGACGCTCACCTCCTGCATGTTCCTCCCGCTCCATGCGGGCGGCTCTGCGGCAAGCGGAAATGCAAGAAGCGATGCTGGCGCGGCCGCCGGACCCGCGGAGGACGGAGCGGCTTCCGGGAGCCTCTTCGGCGCAGGGGAAGCCGCCTCCGAAGCGGGCGCGGCTTCTGCCGCGCCGGGGGACGACGGCTATGTCGCCGAGGCCAACCGGATCGCGATGGAGTTTGTCGACGGCCCGACCGGCCGCTACCTGAAGGGGGAGCTCTCTGAGGACGCGTTCAAGGCCGAGGCCGCCGCCGCGCGGGACGCCCTTCTGGATAACGCGCGGGAGGCGCTCACGGCGCTCGGCTTCTCGGGCGCGGAGCTGGAGGAGCTGATGGCGGCGGAGACCGAGATGATCGGCGACGTCTATCTCTGCGTCGAGGACGTGATGAGGCCGGCCAGAGAGCTGGCCGCGCTCGAGGGCGCCACCTACGGGGAAGACAACCCGTTCGGCGCGTTCAAGGACGTCATGGGCCCGATCGGCGAGCTGACCGCCGCCGGAAAAAAGTGGGCGGGCGTCCTCCGTGCGGATCAGGCGGCGCTCGAGGCGCTTGAAAGCCGGTATGCCGGGCGGCTTCCCGCGGGCTACCTCATTGCGCTGACCTCCAAGACCCAGGCCGACCAGTACGCGGACGACCTCGACATGGGGGATTTCTCCTCCCTCTTCCCGCAGGGTTGACCCTTCCCCGCGTGTGATTGAACCCAACCACCCCGCGCCACAGAATTGGAGGCTTTCCGATGAAACGCGCCACTCTGCTTTTGGCCGCGGCCCTCATTGCCGCGCTCTCCCTGACCTCCTGCGCCCACCTGAGGATCTCGACGCCCCAGCCCAACCAGGAGGTCCCCTGGAAGGACGAGACCGCCGCTGCGTTCGGGGAAATCACCGGCGGGAGCGTCACCTCCGCCGTGACCGACGGGGGGATCGGCGTGGTCACGCGCGATTCAAAGGTGCACGGGCAGGCGGCGGTCCTCTACCTTGACATGAAGGAGGACGCCGGCGTGTCCGTCTCCTGCCGGATCACCGGCGCGAGCCGGGCGGTCAGGCTCTCCTACCGGGCCCCCGACGGGAGCGTGACCACGCTGGCCGAGACGAAAAAGGAGACGGAGGCGGAGGAGGTTTCCCTCTCCCTCCAGGCGGGGCTCGGCGCGCTGGTGCTCGAGGGCAACGCCTCCTGCACCCTCCGGCTCACCGTGGCGGGGCTTGACCCCGAAACGGTCCGTTACGTCAACTCCCTCTCCCCCGGAACCCCCGGCGCGGAAAGCCTCCTCGACCGGGAGCCCGGGGAGAAGCTCCCCACGCTCGACGAGCTGGCGGAGGCGCTCGAATCCCTCCCCTGACCGCGAAAAATCCAAAACAGGCCGCGTATCGCACGATACGCGGCCTGTTTTTTGTCCGCCGTCAGCCGGGGAAAACGCCGTCGATGGCCAGCTCGGTGAGGCCCTCCATGTAGTTTTCCTCGAACTCGGTGGTGAAGTGCAGCTCGGGCATGCTGCCCGTGGGGTACTCCTGCGTGAAGTGGAAGCGCGGCACCGAGTGGGCCGGGAACCGCTCCCGCACGAACGCCCGGACCGCCTCGCGGTCGACGGGGATCTGCCGGTCGTGGCTGATCACGAGGAAGCGGGGGTTGACGACCGAGATGATCGCCGCCACCTGGCTTTTGATCTGGTCGGTCAGGCTCTCCTGCGGCGGCCAGACGTTGGCGACCTCGCCAGCGAAGCCCGAGAAGCCGTTGACGATCTTACCGTCCACGATGATCCCCGAGCCGGGGCCGGTGCGGTTCTGGAAGAGGTAGGCCATGCTGTCGTTTTTGAGCGACACCTCGATATGCCGCCGGAAAAAGCCGAACGCCATCGCGTTCACGTCGTTGACCGCCTCGACCGGGAGCTGGCAGCGCTTTTCAAGCTCGCCCGCCACGTCGCTCCCCACGAGGTAAAAGTCCGCCTGGGAGATGTAGAGCAGCCGTCCGTCGAGCACGGTGCCCGACATGCCCAGCTCGATCAGCCGGATGTTCGGAAACCGCCCGCGCACGTCGCTGACCAGCTCCGCCATCCGCGCGATGTGGGTCTGCCCCTCGACGGGCAGGCTCCCCTCCTCCTTCGTCCTGCGCGCGAGGTTGACCACCCGGTACTGGAGCCGGTCCATCGTCAGGATGATCGCCAGCACGTGGGTGTGGTCGTAGTTGAGGCGGTACTTTTCCCCGCTGCGCCCGCCGAGGGAATCCTCCTTGCCCGCGCTCTCTGCCTCCCCCCGCGCGGCCATGTCCGCCAGCACCTTGGCGACCGTCGGATGGCTGAGCCCCAGCCCGCCCGCGATGTCCATCTTGGTGCATTCGCCATATTCCATCAGGAACCGTTTGACCAGTTTCTCGTTGCTCTCACGCATGTCCGCCGCGCGGAAGCCCTCCATGTTCGCCATATTGCAAAGCCCCTTTCTAAAGACCGTCGGCTGTTGTGGGTTTCCTTCCGGCTTTAGGATAACACAATGCGGGAAGTTTTGCAATATATTTTCAAAATAATTTTCATAAATGTTTTGAAATCATTTTTGTTTTCTCTGCCCGTCCGCCCAGACCACCCCGCAGACCGCCCGCGCGCCCGCCTTTTTTGCCCCGCGCAGCGCTCTGCGGGCCTCCCGGGCGCTCTCCGCCGTCACCACAAGCCCGGCCGACAGCATCGCGGCCTCCCCCGCCTTTGCGACCGGGAAAAGCACCCGCCCGTACCGCGTCTCCGCCCAGAGCAGCAGGGCGGAGAGCGCCTCCGGCGGCGGGGCGGCGGGCCCCTCCCCCACCGGCAGCAGGTCCACCCCGGGCACCGGCCCCCGCGCCAGCAGGTCGGGCGGGTCGCACCGCCCGGAGAGCAGCTCCGACAGGCCGTCCCTCTCCGAGCCGGCCAGCAGCAGCACCCGCGCGTCCTCCCCGGCGAGCGCGCAGGCGACGCGCAGTTCCCCCGGCCCCAGCACCGCGAGGCGGCGCTCCCCGCCCGCGTATTCCCGCAGACGGGCCGCGCCCTCCCCCGCCAGCCCATGGACGAGCGGCGGACCGCCGGGTTCCCCCCGCGCGCAGAGGACGAGCAGCGTCATCGCCGCGCCGCAGAGGGCCGCGATTCCCGCGCAGGCCGCCGCGGGGGGCCCGTCCGGCCGGGAGGGCAGGCGCGCGGGCGCGGCGGTCACCGCGCTGCCGCCGCCCACCACCTCGGCGAGAAGGCCGGGGGCGTCCTCCGCGAGGGCGTTGGCGAAGGCCGCCGCCTCTTCGGCGGAGGGGGCGGACGCCTCGATCCGCACCACGCCGGTCCCGCCGAGCGCCGTGACCGACACCCCCCGCCGCAGCTCGTCGGGAGTCCCCGCGAGGCCGCACCGCGCCGCCGCGCCGGAGACCGCCTCGTCGCCCGAGAGCAGCAGGGCGCAGGTGTCCGCGAGCTTCTGCGCGGCGGAGAGCTCCCCCGCGCCCACCTCCCGCGAGGAGGAGACGTAGACGAGCGCCCGGGCGGTGTACCGCCCGGGCAGCAGGGCGAACAGCGCGTACCCGGCCACCCCGCAGGCGAGAAAGGCGGCCAGCAGCGCCCGCCAGCGCCAGCGCGCCGTCCGCCACAGTTCCCCAAACGTCAGCTGCTCACCCATGTCCGTCCCTCCGATGTCGAATCTTGTCGATATTGGTCTATACAGTCTTTTTTATTTTACCATATCCGGGGCGGGATTGGTAGGCCCGCTTGCCCGCCCGGTTGAACCGCGCGCGTGTTTTGGGTATAATAGGGGTGGATTTGATTCCCGCAAAAGGAGGCGGCCATATGGACAACCGGCGGATGCTCTTTCTCATCAACCCCCACGCGGGCAAGGCGGAGATTAAGGGCAAGGCGCTCGACCTCATCGACCTGTTTGTGCGCGGCGGCTGGGAGGTCACGGTGCACACCACCCAGCGGCGGCTGGAGATCGCCGACCTGCTCCCCCGCCGCGCCGGCCAATACGGGCTGATCGTCTGCTCGGGCGGCGACGGCACCCTCAACGAGACGATCACCGGCCTGATGCGCTGCCTCCCGGAGGGGCGGCCGCCCGTCGGCTACATCCCCGCCGGCACGGTCAACGACTTCGCCTCGAGCCTCGGCATCTCGAAGAACATGCACGAGGCCGCCGCGACGATCCTTTCCGGCGAGCCCTTCCTCTGCGACGTGGGCGCGTTCGGCGACCGCTATTTCAGCTACATCGCGGCGTTCGGCGCCTTTACCGACGTCTCCTACCAGACCCCCCAGCAGTCGAAAAACCTGCTCGGCCGCGCCGCCTATTTCCTCGAGGCCATTTTGCGGCTGCCCGCCGTCAAGGCCTACCGCATGTCCGTCACCCACGACGGCGAGACGGTCGAGGGCGAATTCCTCTTCGGCATGGTCACCAACGCCACCTCGGTCGGCGGCTTCAAGCTCCGGGCGGGCGCGAACATCTCGATGAACGACGGCCTGCTCGAGGCGGTCTTCCTGCGCAACCCCAAATCCGCGCTCGAGGCGCAGGCCCTCATCGGCGCCGTGCTGCGCCAGGAGTACGACTCGGAATTCGTCACCGCCTTCCGCACCACCCGCCTCACCGTGCGCGCAGAGGAGAAGGTCCCCTGGACCCTCGACGGCGAGTTCGGCGGCACCGCCCGGCAGGTGCGCATCGCCAACTGCCCCCGCGCCATCCGGGTGATCACCGCCCCCGCCAGGGCCCCGGCGGAGAACGCCTAGCGCGGCCCGCGACGCACGCCCCCCGACGCAAAAGGCCCCCCAAACGGGTTTCCGTTTGGGGGGCCTTGATCCGCCTCGCGTTATTTGGTCGTTGTCCTGACCCGTTTGTCCGAGAGGATGTAGGTGGTCAGCGTCCGGGTCTGGAGCTCAAAGGCGTCCTCGTCCGAATTGTAGTAGACGGTGCGGGTGATGTCCTTGAGGTTGCCCTTGCTGTCCGCCGTGTAGATGTAGACGTCCTCGGGGTCCACCTCGTCGTAGGCGAAGGGGTTGTTGAGCGAGAGGGTGGCGCGGCTGGTCGCGTCGATCGTCGCGGGGGAGAATTTGCGGATGACCGCGTCGGTGTTGCGGAACTTGTTGGAGAGCGCGGCGGTCGGCCAGCTCGTGGTCAGGCGCGCCAGGAATTTGCGGGGGTTGTTGTTCGCGCGGAAGGTGAGGGTCGCGACCGTGTCCGCCCCTTCAAAGGAGATCTCGTTGACGCTGTTGCGCTCCGGCTTGATCGTCACGCCCTTGGAGCCGACCTCGACCGTCGCGTCCCCCTCCTCCTGCGGATTGGCCACATAGAGGTTCCCGGTCAGGGTGAGCTTGTCGTTCTGCTTACCGTCGAAGAACCGCAGGTATTTGAGGGTGTTCACCGTGGTGCCGTTGTCGTTGACCGTCTGCACCTTTTCGAACTCCCCCTCGGAGACCTTGCGCTTGCCGTAGCAGAGGACGACCGGCTTTTTCGCCGTGAAGGTCGCGGTGAACTGGACCTTCACCTCCTCCGGGACCGCCGTGTCCGCCAGCTCGACCGCCAGGTAGGCGCGGCGCTCGCTCGTCTTGTAGGCGGCGTAGTCCTTGCCGGTCGGGTCCTGCTGGTTGGGGATGTAGACGGTCGAAGCGCCCGACGTGCCGGTCAGCTTCTTTTCGACCAGCTTGATCGATTTGATCAGCTTGCCGTTCGAGGTCTTGCGGGTGGAGAGGCGGAAGTTGGACGCACTGTCCACCCACGCCGCCATCGTCTCGGGCAGCGCGTAGTAGATCGTCTGCCCGGGAGAGACGGTGTCGTTCGCGTTGAACTGCCTGCCGTCCCCGTTGACCGGGTTGCCGGTGACCTTGTAGATCGCATACGACTGCGAGCCGGCCGCGGGGCCCGCGGCGAGCGCCGGGGCCGCGAGGGATAAAATCGTCACGGCCGCGAGGATTGCCGCCAATAATTTTTTCATCTTGATCGCCCTTTCTTCGGTGAGGTTTCACACATACAGTGTTCACACAACTGGAAATCACTGCATCGGTTTTCCCCTTCGGAAAGGAAATCTTCCGGCCGCTCAGTCCCGCCGCGCGGAGACGAGCAGCATCATCGGGCGGCGCATCTCGTCCTTCATGCCCGGCAGGCCGAGCATGTTTTCGGGCGGCTGCGGCTCCACCAGCCGCCGCACCGAAAAGCCCTCCTCCAGCAGGGTGTTCACATAGGTCGTCAGGGTGCGGTGGTATTTGGTCACCTTTTCGCCGAGGAAGACCGCCTCCCGCCTGCCCTCGTAATAGTAGTTGTCCACCGGGAAGTGCAGGATCTCCCCGTCCGGGCCGTAGTACCAGTCCTGCGTGCCCTGCGCGGTGAAGACCGGGTGCTCCACCGAAAAGACGAAGTCCCCGCCCGGCGTAAGCCAGCGGCGGATTTTTTTGACGAGCGCCGGCCAGTCCGCGATATAGTGGAAGGCCAGCGAGCTGAGGACAATGTCGAACGCGCCCTCCGGATAGTCGAGGTCCTCCATCGCGGCGCACTCGTAGCGCACGGCGGGGGAATCGGTCTTTTCCCGCGCCACCTCGAGCATCCTGTGCGAGATGTCGGTGCCGACCACCTCGGCCGCGCCGTGCTCCGCCGCCCAGATGCAGTGCCAGCCGTAGCCGCAGCCGAGGTCAAGCACCCGCCTGCCCGCGAAATTGGGCAGCAGCTTTTGCAGCGCGGGCCACTCCCCCGCCCCGTCGAGCCCCTTCTGCGAGCGGAACATCTCGCCGTATTTTTGGAAAAATAAATCGTCGTCATATTTATTTTCTTTCACGTAAATTCCTTCCTTCTGTTGAAAGGGGCCTTTTTCTCTTGCAAAAAGGCCCCTCTTGCCGCCCGCGGCGGCAATTCACCCGAAAAATGCGCTTCTCAGGATCAAGCTGCCGCTTGATCTCCGGCCTAAGAGCCGCCCTTCGGGCGGTTGGCCTCCGAAGCGCCTCGCTGCGGCTCGGTGTGCGAAGCGCGGCAAGGGGCTCCGCCCCTTGACCCCGCCGCCTTTTGAAAAAGGTGTCGCGAAGCGACGGCCCGGATGGGGTCACCATTTGCCCGCAGGGCAAGTGGCGGCGAAAACTTTGCGCGGGCGGGCGAAAACTTTGTCTCACGGACCGCGCGCGCGGCGGGCCGCCGCGGCCGGCCTGAATGAAGCGTTTTGAGGGGGTCCGGGGGAACTTTTTCAAAAGTTCCCCTGGGCCATCGCCCACTGTGCGAGCGAGGCGACGGCCGGGATGGTAAAGATCGAAAGCAGCGTCGACAGCGCGACGAGCTTGGCGCCGTACTGCGCGTCCCCGCCGAAGCGGGTGGGCATCATGACGGTGGAGATCGCCACCGGGCAGCTCACCGAGATGACCATGGCGAGCACGACGGTGGGCGCGCCGTCGAACCAGCCCGGCACCCGCGCGAGCAGCATGAGCCCGAGCATGACGAGCGGCAGGCCGACCAGCCGCACAAACGCGGTGAAATAGAGGCGCAGGTCCCGGAGGGTCTCCCCCACCGCGAGGTCGGCGATGAGAACGCCGGTGATGACCATCGGCAGCGGGGTGTTCATGCCCGAGAGGAAGCCGAGGGTGTCGAGCAGGAGCCCGGGCAGGCGGATCTGCAAAAGATAGAGCAAAACGCCGAGCGACGCGCCGAGCACGCCGGGAGAAAGCAGGATCTCCTTCCAGCGGATCCGGCCGTCCCGCCGCAGGAGCATGACGCCGTGCGACCAGATGTAGATATTGAAAATGCCGATGTAGATGGCGGCGAAGATCATGCTGTCCTCCCCCATCGCGGCGGTCATGAGCGGGATGCCCATGAAGCCGCAGTTGGAGCTGATCGCGCCCAGCCGGGCGACGGCGCTGCGGTCGTCGCCGTCCCCCCGGTGGGGGAAGAGCGGCCTGGTGAGCAGCGCGGCCAGGAGGTGGAAAACCGCGACAAGCAGGGCCGACACCGCGATGGAGGCGGCCATTTCGGGGTGGAAATCCCGCTGGAAGACATTGACGAGCAGCGAGGGGGTGATGATGAAGAGGGCGAAGTTGGAAAACTGCCGCGCCGACTCGACCGAAACGATCCCCTTTTTCCGGATAAAGACACCGATCGCCATGAGCAGGAACATGACCCCCACCTGCCCGGCCAGCTTCTGCGCGATCATTGGCGCCCCTCCGTTTCCGCGCAGAGCTCGGAGAGCTCCGCCCATTCCTCCATCAGCGCGGCGAGCGTCGCGCGGTTTTCCTCGATCTGCGCGCAAAGCCCGCTCACCCGCTGGTAATCGCTCGACACCTCCGGGTCCCCGAGCTGTTCCTGCGCCGTGTCGACCGCGAGCTCGAGATCGGAGATCTCCTGCTCCACCTCGCACAGCCGCTTTTTGCGCGCCACCTGTTCGGCGCGCTGCTTTTTGGTGCGGTGGAAGGCGTTTTCCGTTTTGGGCTTCTCCTCCCGCACCGGCCGTTCCGGCTGGGCCTCCCGGCGCTTCGCCCGGTAGCTCTCATAGCCGCCCTCGTACCAGACGAACCCCTGCGGGGTCATCTCGACGATGTGGTCGGGCATCCGCGAAAGCAGGTACCGGTCGTGCGAGACGGCCAGAATCGTCCCCTCGTATTCCATCAGCGCCCGGTCGAGCACCTCCTTGGTCGCGAGGTCGAGGTGGTTGGTCGGTTCGTCGAGCAGCAGGACGTTGCCGCCCTCGTACATCATGATGGCGAATTTGAGCCGCGCCTTTTCTCCGCCCGACAGCATCCCCACCTGCTTGTAGATCGATTCCCCCGTGAACCGCAGCCCGCCCAGCACGTTGCGCAGGTCCTGCTCATAGGTCGCGGGGAAGCGGTCCCACAGCTCCCCGATCACCGTTTTCTGCGGGTGCAGGTCGAGCTGCTCCTGCTCGAAGTAGGAGACCTTCGTGTTGCGGCCCCAGCGCACGCTCCCCGTCTCGGGGCGGAGCTTCCCGAGCAGCGCCTTCAAAAAGGTGGACTTCCCCACCCCGTTCGCGCCCACGAGCGCCACCTTCTGCCCCTTGAGCAGATCGAAATCCGCCCCCGCGCAGAGGATCTTGCCGTCCTCCCCCGCGCGCAGCGTCAGCCCCTCGGCATGGAGCACGTCCTTGACCGGCTCCTGCTCGTACCGGAAGGCCATCTTCACCGGCAGCAGCGGCGCGGGCGGCTTTTTGACCGGCTCCATCCGCTCGAGCATCTTTTCGCGGCTCTTGGCCATCGCCGCGGTCGTCGCGCGCACCTTGTTGCGCGCGATGTAATCGGTCAGCTTGGCGACGTTCTGCCGCTGCATCTCATATTCCTTGAGCTGCCGCTCGTAGAGCGCCTCCCGCGTGTGCATGTATTTGGTGTAGTTGCCCTTGTAGGCGGTCACATGCAGGTTGGCGACCTCCCACATCTTCGAGCAGATTTTATCTAAGAAATAGCGGTCGTGCGACACGACGACGAGCGCGCCCTTGTATTCCTGCAAATAGTCCTCCAGCCATTGGAGGGTCGGGAAATCCAGATGGTTGGTCGGCTCGTCGAGCATGAGCAGCCCCGGCTCGGTGAGCAGGAGCTTGGCGAGCGCGAGGCGGGTCTTTTCCCCGCCCGACAGCGTCCCGCAGACGGTGTCCATCTCCCGGTCCGCGAACCCCATGCCGTTTAACACCGTCTTGATCTTCACGCCGATGTTGTAGCCGTCGTTCGCTTCAAAATAGGCCAGCAGCCGGCCGTATTCCGCCGACAGGCCGGCATATTCCTCCGTGCCGTGGTTGGCATGCCGCTCCATGGCGGCCGCCAGCTCTTTGATGCGCGCCTGCGCGTCCAGCAGCGGACGGAACACCGAACGCATCTCCTCGTAGATCGTGTTCGCGCTGTCCACGCCGCTGTTCTGGCGCAGAAAACCGAGGGTCAGCCCGCTTTTGACCGCGCGCTCCCCCTCGTCCGGGCTCATATCTCCATTCAGCACATTCAGCAGGGTCGATTTCCCCGCCCCGTTCGCGCCGACAAGACCGATCCGGTCCCCCTCTTCCACCTTGAGGGACACCCCCATAAAGATGATCCTGTCGGCAAAGATCTTGCTGACGTTGTCCAGTGATAGCAGCATTTGGTTGACTCCTTTTTTGCCGCTCGCAGCGGCGGGGATTTCTTTGGTTTGCCGCTCGGGGAGCGGCGGAGCTTGCCGGGACCCGCCCCGGCGGCGGTTTTCAATTTGCCGCGCTGCGCCCGGCGGAGCTTAGACGGGAATTGCCGCCCGTGGGCGGCAAGAATCACTTGCGCGTTCCGCCGCGCGCCACGAGTTCCTTTTCGAACGGACGAAAAGGAACCAAAAGTCCGCCTAAGGGGGCTCCACCGCCCCCTTAGGG
>NZ_JANFZX010000073.1:0-11595 GCF_024461615.1 Anaerotruncus sp. DFI.9.16 | reverse complement strand
CGGGGGTCGCAGGGGCGAAGCCCCTCGTGCCCTTCTTTGGTTCCTTTCTTGGGCACGCAAGAAAGGAACTCGCTGTCGGTCGACTACCGACAAACTGCGCCGCTTCATGAGCGGCAAATCTAAAACCGCCGTCGGTCGACTACCGACAAACTGCGCCGCTCACTGAGCGGCAAGCCTAATACGGCCGTCGGTCGGCCACCGACAAGCTCCGCCGCTCACTGAGCGGCACACCTAAGGGCGAGCGGCAAACCTAGGCGCGCCTCTGCCGCCGGGCGGAAACAAGCCTCCCGACGGCGACGATCAGGAACACGGCGCCGAGCATGAGGGTGCACAGGGCGTTGATCTCAGGGGTGACGCCCATCTTGAGCATGGAATAGATCTGGAGGGGAAGGGTGCTCGTCTGCGCGCCGGTGGCAAAAAAGCTGATGACCACGTCGTCCATGCTCATGGCAAAGGCGAGCAGCGCGCCCGACAGGATGGAGGGCGCGATGAGCGGCAGGGTGATGTCAAAGAAGGCGCGCGGCGCGGACGCGCCGAGGTCGCGGGCGGCCTCTCCGATGGCGGGGTCGAGCCCGGCGAGCCGCGCCTTGACGTTGATGAAGATGTACGGCACGCAGAAGGTGGTGTGCGCGAGCACGAGCGTCAGCATGCCGAAGGGCAGGCGCAGGAAGGAGAAAAACGCGAGGTACGCCATGCCGAGGATGATCTCGGGGACCATGATGGGGATGAGGGAAAGATTTTCGAGCGCGCCGCGGCCGCGGAAATGCCTGCCCGCGATGCCCACCGCGCCGACGGTGCCGAGCACCGAGGCGGACAGGCTGCTGAGCGCCGCGAGCTCGAGGCTGTTGAAGAAGGCCGTGATGATATTCCGGTTGTGGAGCAGCTTTTGGTACCAGGAGAAGGTGAACCCCTCCCAGCTGAAGAGCTTGGTGTCGTTGAAGGAGTAGACCACGACGACCAGGATCGGCAGGTACATGAGAATGAGCAGGAGCGTCACATAGATTTCGGGGATTTTGGACCGCCGCCTCATACGATCCCCTCCAGACTCTTTTCACCCGACAGCTTCTGGTAGAGGCCGATCACCAGCAGGGTGGCGGCCATCATGACAACCGAAAGCGCCGCGCCCATCGGCCAGTTGCGGGCGGTGAGCAGTTCGTTTTTGATGAGGTTGCCAAGCAGCATCGTCTTTGCGCCGCCGAGCAGGTCGGAGATGAAGAAGAGCCCGACCGACGGGATGAAGACGAGCACGCACCCGGCCATGATGCCCGCCCGGGTCATCGGCACGGTGACGCTCCAGAAGGCGCGCCACTTGCCCGCGCCCAAATCGCGCGCCGCTTCGGTGAGCGACGGGTCGAGCTTGGAGATCGAGTTGTAGACGGACAGAATCATGAAGGGCAGCAGGGCATACACCATGCCGACCAGCACGGCCCCAAAATTATACAGGAGTTTAAGCGGCGTGTCAATGACGCCGAGCGCGATGAGCAGGGCGTTGACGACGCCCTGGCTGCGCAGGAGGATCATCCACCCGTAGATGCGCACGAGCGAGTTGGTCCAGAAGGGCACGATGACGAGCAGCAGCGCGAGGGAGCGCCGCTTGGGGGAGAGCTGCGCCGTGAAATAGGCGAACGGATAGCCGAGCAGCAGCGTAAAGCCGGTGGTGAGCACCGACAGCCAGAGGCTTTCCCCGAAGACGCGCAGGTAGGCGGGGGAGAGCATCTTGGCATAGCTGCCGAGCGAAAACTCGGCGACGACCCCCCAGGTGGCCGCGCGCTTCATGAAGCTCATGCAGAGGATATAGATGAGCGGGATGGCGACGAAAAACGCCGTCCACAGGAGGAACGGGACGCCTGCGGCGGGAAAGCCGCGCCCCTTACGCGCGCGCTTCATGCTGGTCGCCCCTTTCCACGATGGCGGCACAGGCGGGCTTCCAGTAGATGTGCACCGTCTCGCCGACCTCGGCGCGGTCGCCTCCGCCGCCCATGCCGCTCACGATCAGCTCCTGCCCGTCGGAAAGCCCGAGGGTCGTGCGCAGCATGCCTCCGGTATAACTGTGCGCCCGGACAATGCCGGTGAGCGCGAACCCGTAGCGGCATTCCTCGCCGAACCGGATGCGCTCGGTGCGCACCGAAAGGGTCACCCTTTCGCCCGGCGTCCCCTCGCCGCACGCCTTGACGACGCCGCCCGCGTAGAGCAGCGTCAGCGTGCCGTCCGGCTCCCGCCCCGCGACCTCGGCGGTGAAGATGTTGCTCTGCCCGATGAACTCGGCGGCGAACCGCGTCTGGGGCCGCTCGTAGATCTCGTCCGGTTTGCCGAGCTGGAGGATGCGCCCCTCGTTCATGATGCCGATCCGGTCGCTCATGTTGAGGGCCTCCTCCTGGTCGTGGGTGATGTAGATGAAGGTGATGCCCAGATCCTTTTGCAGCGATTTGAGCTCGGTCTGCATCTGGCGGCGCAGCTGCAAATCGAGCGCGCCGAGCGGCTCGTCGAGCAGCAGCACCGCCGGGTCGTTCACGATCGCGCGCGCGATCGCCACCCGCTGCCGCTGCCCGCCCGAAAGCTGGTTGGGCATCCGCCCGCCGAAGCCGGGAAGCTGCACGAGGCCGAGCATCTCGTCCACCCGGCGGCGGATCTCCTCCTTGGGCGTCTTTTTGAGCCGCAGGCCGTAGCCGATGTTTTTCGCCACGTTCATGTGCGGGAAGAGCGCGTAGCTCTGGAACACCGTGTTGACCGGGCGGCGGTTGGGTTCCCAGCCGGTCATGTCCTCCCCCCGCAGCAGCACGCGGCCGCTGTCGGGACTTTCCAGCCCCGCGATGATCCGCAGGGTGGTGGTCTTGCCGCAGCCGGAGGGCCCGAGCAGCGTCAGGAATTCCCCCTCGCGCACATCGAGGCTGACCCCCGCGAGCGCCTCGGTCTCCCCAAACGCCTTGCAGATCTCCTGTAATGATAATAGTACGTCCTCCATGCTGTTCCTCCTGTATGGTATCCGCAGATATCGCTATTTGATGATGATGCCGAGCAGCCTTGCCAGCCCCACCGCCTGCGCGGCGGTAAAGACGCCGCCCCGCAGGTCCTCCGCCGCGACGACGAGCCCGTCCGTCTCGCAGGTGGTGAAGTCCACCCCCGCGAGCTTCGTGTGGAAGAGCTCGGCCCCGGCGAGCTTACATTCCGAAAGGGTGAGGTCCCGCAGCTTCAGCTCCTGCATCGCCGCGCCCGAGAGGTCGCACCCCTCAAACCGCACCGTGCGCAGCCCCGCCTGGAAAAACTGCGCGTACCGCAGGCTGCACCGGGAAAAGCGCACGTCCCGCAGCACCCCCTCGGAGAAGTCCGCGCCCACGAGCTTGCAGCCGTCGAACCGCACCCGCGTGAGCGCTGCCTTTGAAAAGCTGACGTTCGAGAGGTCGCACCGCCGGAAAACCAGGTCGGTGAGCCCCGTTTTGGAGAGGTCCGCCCCGGTCAGCCGCGTCCCCTCGAAGACGCAGCCCTCGAAGCTCGCCTCCTCGAAGTCGAGCCCCGGAAAAACGCCGCGGAAGAAAAGCCCGCTCACCGCGTCTGCCTCCCCCGAGGCGTACCTTCCCGGTTCCTCCTCGAGCAGGCCCTCCGAAAGCTCCCGCTCCAGCTTCGGCTCCGCCGGCAGGGCCGGCGGCCGCTGTTCCCGCGCCGCCCTCATGCCCGCCTCAGCAGTCTGCCCGCGGGCGCGCGGGTCAGCTCGTCGTGGTCGACGGCGGCCCGGCCGTTCACAAACACATAGTCGAAGCCGGACGCGTACTGCGCGGGGTGCTCATAGCTGGCGGGGTTTTTCAGGTTTTCAAGGGAGAAGACGTTGATGTCCGCGTCAAAGCCCGCCAGCAGCAGGCCCTTGCTCCCGAGGCGGTAGACCCCGGCGGGCTTGGCGGTCATCTTGTGGACCGCCTCCTCGAGCGTCAGCAGCGGGCTCTCCCGCACATAGTCGATCAGCACCTTGGGAAAGGCGCCGTAGAGCCGTGGATGGGGCACCCCCCGCGAGGGGTAGACCGAATCGGAGATCACCGAGCTCATGGGAGAGCGCAGGATCGTGCGGACGTCCTCCTCCGAGGTGATGAAGTCGATCATCGCGACGTCGCACTCTTCGGCGGCCAGCAGGTCGCATGCGCAGTCGCAGGGGTCCTGCCCCCTCCTCCGGGCGATCTCCGCCACCGATTTGCCGATGAACGGCTGGTTTTCGGGACGGCGCATCGAGGTGCAGCGGATGTTCTCCCACCCGACCAGGTAGACGAGGTTTTCAAATCGGTCGGACGGGCCCGCGAAAATCCCCCGCAGCTCCTCCCGGCGCGCGGGCTCCCGCAGGCGGCGGATGATGCCGGGCGCGCCCCCCTCAAGAAAGTGGGGCGGGAGGATCTGGAGGAGCTGGGTCGACCCGGCGGTGTAGGGGTAGACGTCGCAGTCCGCCCGCAGCCCGCGGGCGCGCGCCTCCTCGAGGATCTCCAGCGCGCGCTTCGCCCCGCGCCCCCAGTTACGCCTGCCGATGCACTTGAGGTGGCTGACGTGCAGCGGCGTCCCCAGCCGCCGCGCGATCCCGATGACCTCGCGCAGCGACTCGTGGAGGAGGTCCCCCTCCCCGCGGACGTGGGCGACGAGCGGCACGGGATATTCCCGCATCGGGGAGAGCACCTCGGTAAAGCCGTCCGCGTCGTAGTTGTATTCCGGCGCGTAGACGACGCCCAGCGTCACGCCGAGCGCGCCGTCCGAAAGCGCGCCGCGCAGGAGGTCCCGCGCGGCCGCGAGCTCGCCGGGGGAGAGCGGCCCCTCCCCGTAGCCGCGCACGGCGGCGCGCACCGTTCCGTTGCCGACGCACATGCCGACGTTCAGCGGGAGCGGCGCCCGCTCCGCCAGCGCCATGTATTCCGCGAAGCCCCCGAAGCGGGGCGCGCCGTCCGCGTCCCCCACGACCGGCGAAAGGAAATGCAGAATCTCCTCCCGCCGCGCGGCGGGGCAGGGCACGGCCGACAGCCCGCAGTTGCCGTTGACGATCGTCGTGAGCCCCTGCCGCAGCTCGGGCGCGCCGAAGCCTTCGGTAAAGAGGTTCAGGTCGGCGTGCCGGTGGATGTCGATGAAGCCGGGGGTGACGAGCCGCCCCGACGCGTCGACCGTGCGCGCGGCCGGGGCGGAAATCCCCGGCGCCACCGCCGATATCACGCCGCCCGACACCGCCACGTCCGCCGGGAAGGCGGGCGCGCCGCTGCCGTCGACGACGGTTCCGTTTTTGATGAGCAGGTCGAACATGGCTTTCACGCTTTCACAGAGGATGCGGGGCCGGGCGCGCCGTTCACGATGCAGATGCCCGCGCAGACGAGCAGCAGCGCCGCGAGGTTCCGGACATGCCAGATCTCCTCGCCCAGGAAGAGCCCCGAACAGAGGGTGCCGAAGACGGGGATGAGGGAGTTGAAGATGCTCACCCGCGCCACCGGATGGTATTTGAGCAGCAGCGTCCAGATGGTGAAGGCCACCGCCGAGAGCGCCGCCAGATAGAAAAGCAGGAGCCAGGCCGCGCCGCCGGTGGGGCGGATGCGCCCGCCGCCGAGCGCGCCGATGAGGAAGAGCACGCCGCCGCCGGCCAGCAGCTGCCAGCCGGTGACCGCCATCGGGTCGTTGCCGGGCGCGACGCGCGCGCTCACCACCGCGCCGAGCGCGGAGGAGGTGGCGGCCAGCAGCATGAACCCCTCGCCGATAAAGGCGAACGCCCCGTCCAGCCCGCCGCCGAGGTTGAGCACGACCACCCCGGCGAACCCGGCCGCGCAGCCGAGGGCCTTGCGGCGGGTCATGCGGTCCCCCCGGCAGAAAAAGTGGGCGAGGATGACGCCGATGAAGGCGGCGGACGCGTCGATGATCGAGCCGCGGCTGCCCGTCGTGTTGGCGAGGCCGACATAGAAGAAGACGTACTGCGCCGTCGTCTGCACGAGCCCGAGCAGCAGGACGCCGCCGTAATTCCTCCGCGCGGGCAGCGGTGCGCGCCGGCCCGCCGCGGCGCCGAACGCGAGGGTCAGCGCCCCCGCCAGCAAAAACCGCGTCCCCGCGAAGAGCATCTGGGAGGCGGTCCCGCCGCTTTCGATCGCAAAGAGGCGGTACCCCAGCTTGACGCAGGGGAACGCCGTGCCCCACAGGAAGGTGGCGAGCACCGCGAGCGGCACGACCGCCCCGGCGCTTTGCAGGCGGCCCTTCGGCTGTGCGGTCATTCCGCCCCGCTCGCCAGCCGCCGCAGGTCGGCGGCGAACCGCTCGACCGCCGTCTCGTCGGTCGCCCACGAGGTCACGAACCGCACGACGGTGTGCCCGGCGTCCGGTTTGCCGTTTCGTTCAAACTTGTAGTGCCCGCCGAGCGCTTCCACCAGCGCGTCGGGCAGGACGGCGAACTGCTGGTTGGTGTACGAGTCGCTCGCGAAGGAAAAGCCCGACTCGGATATCGCCCGCTTCATCCGCATCCCCAGCCGGTTGGCGCGCGCGCCGAGCTCGAGGTAGAGGCCGTCCTCGAAGAGGCTTTCAAACTGGATGCCGAGCAGCCGCCCCTTGGCGAGCATGCCGCCCCGCTGCTTGATGAGGTAGCGGAAATCGGGCTTCAGCGCGTCGTTCACGATGACGACCGCCTCGCCGAAGAGCGCCCCGCACTTGGTCCCGCCGAGGTAGAAGACGTCGCACAGCCGCGCGAGGTCGGGCAGGGAGAGGTCGTTCGTCTCTGCGGTGAGCGCCGCCGAAAGCCGCGCCCCGTCGAGGAAGAGGTAGAGCCCCAGCGCCCGGCAGGTATCGTGCAGCGCCTCGAGCTCCGCCTTCCGGTAGAGGGTGCCCACCTCGGTCGAATCGGAGATGTAGACCATCTTCGGCTGGACCATGTGCTCGTCGGTGTGGAGGCCGCACGCCTCCTCCACCATGGCGGGGGTGAGCCTGCCGTCGGGTGAGGGCATCGACACCACCTTGTGGCCGGTCGCTTCGATCGCGCCCGTCTCATGCACGCACACATGCCCCGTGTGCGCCGCGACCACCGCCTGGTAGGGGCGCAGCGCCGCCGCCACGACCGTCAGGTTGGCCTGGGTGCCCCCCACGAGGAAATGCACGTCCGCCTCCGGGCAGGCGATCTTCTCCCGGATGAGCGCCCGCGCGCGTTCGCAGTGCGGGTCGGTGCCGTAGCCGTCCGTCTGCTCGAGGTTGGTGTCGAGCAGCGCCTGCATGATGCGGGGGTGCGCGCCCTCGCTGTAATCGTTTTTAAAGCTGTACATGTCCCGTCTCTTCCTCTCCTGAATTGAATCTCTACCATTATAGTACGGTTTCCCGCGAAAAACAACCTCTGCCGGACAAATCTTCCCGGGAAACGAGCCAGAGCCCATGCGGCGCCCCCCGGAATTCCATCTCCCGGACATACCGCATCCCGAGCCGACGGGCCACCCGCTCCGACGCGGCATTCCCCACGCGGATCACCGCGCAGGCGCGGGGCAGCCCGAGCGTCCCGAACCCGTATTCCAGCGACCCGCCTCGGACGCGTAGCCGCGTCCCCGCCGGTCGGCGCGCAGGATGTAGCCGAGCTCGGGCAGCTCCCCGAGCGGGGTGGGCATCCGGGCGAAGCCCGCCAGCCCCGCCAGCCCCGCCAGCGCCTCCGTCTCCCGCTCCTCGACGGCCCAGCAGGCGGGCTCCCCCGTCCGGTACCGGCCGATCTGGCGGCGCAGCCAGGTCAGCGCCTGCTCCCGGTCCATCGCCCCGCCGAGCGCCGCCATCGCCTCGGCGTCCATCAGCGTCCCGCCGAGCGAGCCGAGGTCCTCCTCCGAAAGCTCCCGCAGGAGCAGGCGCGGCGTCCGCGCGATCACCTTCATTCGGCCGCCCGGTAGGTGAAATTCTCCCATACGAGCCGCACGCCCTCGTCCGTCTCGGGCGGAAGCAGCGCCATCGCCACCGTGTTTTCGATCCCTTCGTCGGTCACCATGACCGCGTAATCCCCGTCGATGCGGGTCACCGTGTAACAGGTCGGTCCCATCTTTTGCCCTCCTGTAAAATTTTTATAAAATCCGCGCCGCCGCAATTGTATTTGCCCCGCATTCGGGATAGAATGATTCCATGAAACAAAAAACGAAAGGACGTAACCATGGTAACATTCGACCAGATCGCCCATAACGAATCCATCAAGACCTACATACGCAAGGCGGACGACGCGCTGCGAGTGCTGGGCTATACCGAACACAGCTTCGCGCATGTGACCAAGGTGGCCAGGAAGGCGCGGGAGATCCTGCTGACGCTCGGCTATCCCGAGCGCACGGCGGAGCTCGCGCAGATCGCGGGCTACCTGCACGACATCGGCAACGTCATCAACCGCGCCGACCACGCCCAGAGCGGCGCGGTCATGGCCTTCCGCATCCTCGACAAGCTGGGCGCGGACGCGGAGGACACCGCCACGATCATCAGCGCCATCGGCAACCACGACGAGGGCACCGCCGTCGCGGTCGACGCGGTGGCCGCCGCGCTCATCCTGGCCGACAAGACCGACGTGCGCCGTTCCCGCGTGCGCAACCGCGACATGGCCACCTTTGACATCCACGACCGGGTCAACTACGCCGTCGAGGAGGCCTCCACCGAGATCTCCCCCGACAAGTCCATGATCACGCTGCGCATCCGCATCGACACCGCGAGCGCCGCGGTAATGGACTACTTTGAGATCTTCCTCCAGCGCATGCTCCTCTGCCGCAAGGCGGCCGAGCGGCTCGGCCTGCGGTTCGGGCTCGTCATCAACGACCAGGTGGTTCTGTAGGCCCGTACCACGCGTACCGTTCCATATCCACAAAGCCCTCGTCGTCCACCGCGACGCCCTCCGCCTCGAGCAGACTCCGCTGGGCGTCCGGCCCGCCGAACGCGAAGGCGGGCGCGAGCCGTCCTTCGCGGTTCACGACCCGGTGGCAGGGGATCTCCTCCCCCGGGGCGGGGTTGCGGCGCAGCGCCCAGCCCACCGCGCGGGAGGCGCGCGGGTTGCCGCAGAGCAGCGCGACCTGCCCGTAGGAGGCCACCCGGCCGCGCGGGATCTGCCGTACGACGGCGTAGACCAGCTCGTCGAAGCGCATATATGTTCCCTCCCCTCGGTTCTTTTTTTATTGTAATGCCTTTTCCCGAATCCTGCAACTACATAGAAAGGGAGTTTCCCATGTCAAGACCGTTCGGCGCCCTTCAGGTGGCGCACCAGTTCATCGAATCCCATGTGAGGCCGGGCGCCTTCTGCATCGACGCGACCGCCGGGCGCGGCAACGACACCGTCTTTCTCGCCTCCCTCGTCGGGGAGACGGGGAAGGTGCTCGCCTTCGACATCCAGCCCGAGGCGGTGGAAAGCACCCGCGCCCTCATCGGGGAACGCGGGTGCTCCGGTTTTGCGCGCGTCGTCCTGGACAGCCACGCCAATATGGCCCGTTACGCCGCGCCGGGGTCGGTCGACTGCATCGTCTTCAACTTCGGCTGGCTGCCCGGCGGCGACCACAGCGTCAACACCCGCGCCGAAAGCAGCATCGCCGCCATCGAAGCGGGGCTTACGCTCTTGAAGCCGCGCGGGGTCATGAGCCTCATCATCTATTACGGCCGGGATACCGGCTACGCCGAGCGGGACGCCCTGCTCGCCTACCTGCGCACGATCGATCACCGCGCCTTTACGGTGGTCGTCGCCGACTTCTGCAACCGCCCCAACGACCCGCCCCTGCCCGTCTTTCTCATAAAGGATGCGTGAGGAGGGGAACTTTTGTAAGGCGGGGAACTTTTGGAAAAGTTCCCCGCCACCCTTCAAAACGTTTGATCCCGGCCGGCCGCCGCCTTTTAACGGTGGTCGCGGGAGTGGGGACGCGGGGCGGCTTGAAAAAATTTTGTTTTTCCCTATTGACTCTCCCACTGTGGGATGGTGTAAGCTGACGGTGAGCTCAAAAACAGACGGGAGGACGTAACATGTTCAAGATCGGCGAATTTTCCAAGCTGACGATGATCAGCATCAAGATGCTGCGCCACTACGATGAGATCGGTCTGCTGGCCCCCGAGACGGTGGATTCCTTCACCGGCTACCGCTACTACAGCGCAAGGCAGCTGGAGGCGGCGGGTAAGATCCAAGCCCTCAAGTCGATGGGGTTCGGGCTGGCGACGATCCGGGAGATCCTCGCGCAGTACGACAATGCGGAAAGCCTTCGCCGCTACCTGGCGGTACGCCTCTCCCAGATGCGGGAGGAATCGCGGGACCTCGGCGCCCGGCTCGCGATCCTCGAAAACACCATCGAACGATTGGGAAAGGACGATAACAGTATGAAGTACGATGTAACCCTCAAGGAAATCCCCGCCATGCAGGTTATGAGCCTGCGCGACACGATGCCCTCCTACGACCGCGAGGGCGACCTCTGGCAGCGGCTCTACGGCGAAACGGCCGGCCAGCATGTCCAGATGGCCTCCCCGGCCTACGCCATCGCCGTCTTCTTCGACGAGGGGTTCAAGGAGTCGGACGTCGACGTGGAAATCCGCACGGCGGTCACCGGCAGCTATCACGACACCGAGCACGTCCGCTTTAAGGAGGTCCCGGCCGTGAAGGTCGCCTCCTGCGTCATCCGCGGCAGCTACGCCAGCGTCTCCGACGCCTGCGCCGCGATCGGCGAATGGATCGACGCGGGCGGCTGGCGGATCAGCGGCCCGATGTTCAATATCTACCATGTGAGCCCCGCCATGGACCCCAACCCCGAAAACTGGGTGACGGAGATCTGCTTCCCGGTGGAAAAGTAATCCGCGAGGAAACATAGTCCGCGAGGACATGCGAAAGCGCCCCGGCTTTGCCGGGGCGCTTTTTTATCCGAGGAAGGCCAAAATCTCCCGGTTGACCCGTACCGGCTGGCGATCGAAGATCCAGTGGTCGGAGCGGGGGATCGTCACGAGCTTTGCATGGGGGAGCGACGCGGCGATGAGCGCCGTGTGCGCCGGCCTGATGAGGTCGCGGTCGCCCGCGAGCACCAGCGTGGGCACGGTAATCGCGCCGAGCATCCTGGGGGTATAGCGGGGCTCCTCAACCATGAGGCCGACGATCTCCGCGCGGCGGCGCAGCCGCTCGCTGAACCTCCCGCAGAGGCGCAGCGCGCGGTATTCCAGCTCGGCGGGGAGCTGGAACCGGGGCTTCACCCCCGCCGGGAAGAGGTTCGCGCCCGCGAGCGCCAGCTTTTCCACCATGCCGGGGTGGGAGAGCGCGAGGCCGAGGGCGGCGTTCGCGCCGTCGCTGAACCCCACGACCGACGCGCGTTCAATACCCAGCGCGCCGAGCACCGCCGCCGCGTCCTCCGCGATCTTCGCGATCGTCACGCCGCTGCCGGCGGACGACTCCCCGTGTCCGCGGCTGTCCATCGCGATCACCCGAAAGCGCTCGGAAAAGGCCGCGAACTGCTTTTGAAAGCAGGTGTGGTCCTCACCGTTGCCGTGCAGGAGCAGCAGTGCGCGCTCCCCGCCGCCGAAAATCCGGCAGACGATCCGCGCGCCGTCCGCCATGACCGCCTCGAACCGTTCGGGCGTTCCCATTCCGATTCCCTCCTTTTACACCGGCGGCCGCCCAAAGGGGCGGCCTTTTTCCTGTTCGGCGCCCCGCGGG
>NZ_JANFZX010000072.1:0-11894 GCF_024461615.1 Anaerotruncus sp. DFI.9.16 | reverse complement strand
CCCCCCCCCCCCGGGACCCCCCGCCCGCGCGCCCCCCGGCGCGCGGAAGATCAGGTTGGCCAGAACGACTGTCAGCGCCGCGACGGCCAGATTTTGCGGCAGCAGGTTCCGGCGCAGGGGACCGCCGCGCAGCGAAAGAGCATTGAGCAGGCTTCCGCCCCCGCCCGCAAGCAGATCGAGCTGCTGAAGCGTCGAAAAGGCCTCCGCCAGACTCAGCAGACCGAGGGCCCCCACCAGCACCGCCAGAAAAACCCACAGCGCGCATTTGGTTCCCCTTCCAAGGCTCCCCCAGCCGGGGCCGTCCGGATAGAACCACCGCACCCGGTCGAGCACAAGCCGCGTGATCAGCAGGGGAAGCGCCACGCCGGCGGCGCTGTGGAACACCGACACGGCGGCGAACACCGGAGCGCCCCACGCCGCATCGGAAAAAAGCAGCGCGGCGACGGGGGCGGTCAGGGCCGACAGCGGCCCCAGGCAGAGCGGGTTCAGCGCGGCCAGCAGCAGGAAGGCCGCGAACGTCCGCGCGCGCCCCGCCGGACGGCGCAGCAGCCGGGTGATCACCAGCGCGAGGGCGAGCGCGTGCAAAAGTCCGAACGGCCGCAGGAAACGGGCGAACTCCTGCAGGCGGGCATAGACGCCCGCCTGATCCATCCATGCGGACAGGGAGCCGATCCCGAACGTCCCGGGCGGGTAGATCAGCCGGGTTAGCAGCGAACGAACGCCCGCCGCCGCGAGCAGAAGGCAGGCGGGCAGCACAAACCGCCGCGCCCAGCCGGGCAGGGTCTCCCATCTTTCCGCCGATTGCAGCCGCATGGCGCCCCCTCCATTTCACTTTTTTTATTATACCATACGCAACGAAAAAAGGGGACGGATTTCTCCGTCCCCCGCGGTTTTATTCCGCCTCTTCGCGCGCGGTCACCGCGATCGACAGCTCCCGCAGGCTCTTCTCGTCCACCTCGGCGGGGCACTGGGTCATCAGCTCGCTCGCGTTCTGCACCTTCGGGAAGGCCATCACGTCGCGGATGGAGGATTTCCCGAGCATCAGCATTACCAGCCGGTCAAGGCCGTAGGCCATGCCGCCGTGGGGCGGCGCGCCGTATTTGAAGGCGTCGATCAGGTAGCCGAATTTGGCGCGGGCGCTCTCCTCCGAGAAGCCGAGCGCCTCGAACATCCGCTCCTGCAATTCGGGGGTGTTGATTCGGATCGAGCCGCCGCCCACCTCGCAGCCGTTGAGCACCATGTCGTAGGCGCGCGCGTGGCAGGCGCCCGGGTCGCTCTCGAGCTTGTCGAGGTCCTCGAACGCCGGATGGGTGAACGGGTGGTGCTTGGCCACATAGCGGCCCTCCTCCTCGCTGTACTCGAAGAGCGGGAAGTCGGTCACCCACAGGAAGTTGAATTTCCCCTCGGGGATGAGGCCGAGGCGGTTTGCCAGCTCGACGCGCAGCGCGCCGAGGCTGTCGAACACCGTCTGGTTATTGCCGTCCGCCACGATGAGCAGCACGTCCCCCTTCTCCGCGCCGAGCCGGCCGCGGATCGCCTCTTTTTCGGCGTCGGTGAGGAACTTCTCATAGGAGGAGGTCTCCGCGTCGGCGGTCAGGCGGGTGTAAGCGAGGCCCTTGGCGCGGTAGGCCTTCACAAAGTCGACGAGCTTGTCGATCTCCTTGCGGGAGAGGTGGTCGGCCGCGCCCTTGACGTTGAGGGCGCGCACGCTGCCGCCCGCCTCTAGCGCGCCTTTGAACACCTTGAATTCGCAGCCGCCGAGCAGGTCGGAGAGGTCGCAGAGCTCCATGCCGAAGCGGGTGTCCGGCTTGTCCGAGCCGAACCGTTCCATCGCCTCGTCGTAGGGCATGCGCAGGAAGGGGGTGGGGATCTCGACGCCGAGCACCTCCTTGAAGACGTGTGCCATGAACCCCTCGTTGACCGTCATGACGTCCTCCTCGTCGACGAAGGACATCTCCAGGTCGATCTGGGTAAACTCGGGCTGACGGTCGGCGCGCAGGTCCTCGTCGCGGAAGCAGCGCGCGATCTGCATGTAGCGGTCGTAGCCCGACAGCATGAGCAGCTGCTTATACTGCTGGGGGGACTGGGGCAGCGCGTAGAAGCACCCCGGATGCACCCGGCTGGGAACGAGGTAGTCGCGCGCGCCCTCGGGGGTGGACTTGATGAGGGAGGGCGTCTCGATCTCGAGGAAGCCGTTTCTGTCGTAGTAGTCGTGCGCCGCCTTGACGATCTTATGGCGCATCAGAATGGCGTGCTGCATCTCGCTGCGGCGCAGGTCGAGGTAGCGGTACTTGAGCCGCAGCTCCTCCTTGACGTTGGTCTTGTCGGTGATCTCAAAGGGCGGGGTCTGCGCCTTCGCGAGGATGCGCAGGTCGCTGACATAGAGCTCGACCTCGCCGGTGGGCAGGTCGGGGTTGACCGACTCGCGGCGGCGGACCTCGCCCTTCGCCATCAGCACGAATTCCGACCGCACCGTCTGCGCCTTGGCGCGCAGCTCGGCGTCGGTCCGGTCGTCGAAGGCGAGCTGCACGATTCCCGTGCGGTCCCGCAGATCGATGAAGACGAGCATCCCCTTGTCGCGCGCGCGCTGCACCCAGCCGCAGGCGACCGCTTCCTTCCCGATGTCCTCCGCGGTAAATTCTCCGCAGTATTTGGTGCGTTTCAGTCCCTGCATGGTATCCATCATTGATCCCTCGTTCCTCATTATTCCGGCATGCCGTCCGGCGCGGCGTCGATCACCGCGTCGAGCATGTTGTGGTAGACGTATTTGAGAAAGCCCTCCGCGCTGAGCGGCACCTCGGCCGCCTCGCCGGTGTCCATTCGCTTGACGCGGGCCCTGCCCTCCGCAAGCTCGTTGTCCCCGATGATGCAGCTGTATTTCGCACCGAGCTTGTCCGCGTACTTCATCTGCGCCTTGACGCTGCGCCCCACGGAATCGCACTCGGCCCAGAACCCCTCGGCGCGCAGGCCGGCGGCGAGCTCCACCGCCTTGAGGGAGGCCGCCTCCCCCATGCTGCCGATGTAGATCGTGCAGCTCCGCTCGGGCGGGAACTCGCAGCCCTGCTGCTCCATGACGAGCAGCAGCCGCTCGAGCCCCATCGCAAAGCCGACCGACGGGGTGGGCGCGCCGCCCAGCAGCTCGATCAGCCCGTCGTACCGCCCGCCTCCGCAGACGGTGCCCTGCGCGCCGATGCCGGTCGCCACGAACTCGAAGACGGTGCGGGTGTAGTAGTCGAGCCCGCGCACGATCGTCGGGTTGACGGTATATGCGACGCCCATCGCGTCGAGGTCCTTTTTGAGGCCCTCGAAGTGGGCGCGGCAGTCGCCGCAGATATAGTCGAGCACCTTGGGCGCGTCCTTCGCGATCGCCGAGCAGACGGGGCTCTTGCAGTCGAGGATGCGCATCGGGTTGCGCTCGAGCCGGTCGCGGCAGGTCTCGCACAGCTCCCCGAGGTGGGAGGCGAAGTAGGCTTTGAGCGCCTCGTGGTATCTGGCGCGGCACTCCGGGCAGCCGATCGAGTTCAGTTCCAGCCGCAGGCCGGTGACGCCGAGCGCGTCGAAGACCGCCTTGGCCACGCCGATTACCTGCGCGTCCGCCACATGGGAGGCCGCGCCCGCCATCTCGACGCCGAACTGGTGGAACTCCCGCAGGCGGCCCGCCTGCGGCTTCTCGTACCGGAAGCAGTTCACCAGGTAGCAGAGCTTGAGCGGCAGCGCGCCGCCGAGCATCCCGTTTTGCAGGATCGCCCGCATGACCCCCGCGGTCCCCTCGGGGCGCAGGGTGATCGAGCGGCCCGCCTTGTCGTTGAAGGTGTACATCTCCTTCTGCACCACGTCGGTGGTGTCCCCCACCGAGCGGCTGAACAGCTCGGTGTGCTCGAAGGTGGGGATGCGGATCTCCCCGAAGCCCCACAGCGCCGCGACGTCCCGCGCCGTCTCCTCGAGATACTGCCACTTGCCGCTCGCGGGCGGCAGCACGTCCTGTGTGCCGCGCGGCGCGTTCGTCAGATATGCCATTGCGTTTCCTCCTCAGATAGACGTCCTTTTATCAGATCATTGCCCGTGTCCGGGCGGCTGAATCCGTCAAAACCTCCGTAACATCATAATACGCCCCGGCGCGGCCTGTCAAGCAAAATCCGCGCCCCGCGTCACCCGCGGCGGCGTTTCCGCTCCTCCAGGAAGGCCGCCAGGCAGGAGACCGCGAAGGCGACGAGCCCCGCCGCCAGAAAATAGAGCGCGCAGTGCAGCGCCAGCGGCGGCCAGGTGTCGTTGTAACGCTCCGGCATCGCCAGCCGGGGGATCAGCGCGCCGCCGAGCATGATGCCCGCGCCCACGCCGGGTCCCTGCCTGAGCGCCCGCCGCAGCGCCTGTTCTCGTTTTTCCTTCATCGCGATACCTCCGTCCGTAAAAAATCAAAGACCCCGTCCCGGCTGCACGGCGATGCCGTACAAAGGGACGAGGTCATACCGCGCGGTGCCACCCTTGTTGGGCGCGAAAGCGCCCCGCTCAAGCCCCTTTAACGCAGGGGAATACGCGCCTTGCGGCGGGCTCCTCGGGCGTCTTCGCCGCAGATTTCCGACGTGGGCGCCTCTCACCGGCCGCGCCCTCTCTGTCCGTCCATCCGCGGTTACTCCTCCCGCATCAGCGCCTGTAACGGTATGGCGGTTCTACCGCTTGGGGGGATTGACGATATTGCGCCAGTCGAGGTCGCCGCGCTCGAGCGCGTGGATGAGCGCCTCGGCGGTGGCGATGTTGGTCGCAACGGGAATATTGTGCACGTCGCACAAACGCAGAAGCCCCGCCTCGTCGGGCTCGCTGGGCTTCGCGCGGATCGGGTCGCGGAAAAAGAGCAGCAGGTCGATCTCGTTGCAGGCGATGCGCGCCGCGATCTGCTGGTCGCCGCCCTGCGAACCGCCCAGAAAGCGGAAGACCTCCAGCCCGGTCGCCTCGGCGACGAGCTTTCCGGTCGTGCCGGTCGCGCAGATATTGTGGCGGCTGAAGACGCCGCAGTAGGCGATACAGAACTGGACCATCAGTTCCTTTTTGGAGTCGTGTGCGATCAAGGCGATGTTCATTGGCGTTCCTCCAAGCCCCTCGTCAGTTTCGTTCTCTCTTCTCTGTAAACGGGCCGCCCTTCTTTCTGTCTGTTTGGCCGGGCGAAATCCAATTTCTGACAGTCTAAACCATCAAGATACATTATACCACCTATTGGACCAGTAAATCAATATAGTTCCCTAAAATCCTTTGTGCAAAATTATCAAATATTATTTTGGATACATTCGACAAATTGATGTTTTGACCGATAGCCACCGGGGTGACAAGCCCCTCATCGAACGGAAGCACCGCGATGAGCTGCGCGCAGACCTGGTCGATCAGCCAGTCGAGGTCGGGGATGGGCCGCAGCTTCACAAAGTCGCGCGTGAGCAGGTTGACGCACAAACGGATATCCTCGACGCCCGCCGCGTCGAGCGAATCGGACACCATCCGCCCCGCGCGCGCGGACACCGCGTCCGCCGCCGAGACGATCACCGCCCGGTCGGCGCAGGCCGCGAAGGCCGTCAGCCGCACCCGGTCGCCGCCGTCCACCTCGATCAGGATGAAGTCGAAATGCTCCTCCAGCGCCGCCCGCAGCTCCCGGCAGGCCGCGCCGTCGATGATCGGCTGCAGATCGAGCGGCGCGCAGAGCAGCCGGACGCCGCAGGCGTCCACCATCGCCTCCCCAAGCTCGCACCGCCGCTCGAGCGCGTCGGCGAGGTCGAAGACCACCCGGTCCTGCGCGCCGAGCAGCACGTCGAGGGAACGGTGGGAGCCCTCGATCAGCAGCACCTTTTTCCCGCATGCGGCCAGCGCCGCCCCCAGGTAGGCGCACACGGTCGATTTGCCCGCGCCGCCGCGCCCCGAGGTCACCAGGATCACCTGTGCCATGCCGATTCCTCCCTTTTGTCAGGGGAGCAGCTCCCCGTAGTTGGTCGAGGACCCGCCGGTCCGCGAAAAGAAGTACGCGTCGAAGACGTCGCGCGCCACCGGCGCGATCTGATAGCCCTCCCAGCCCTTTTCAACGACCACCGCGACCGCGATCTCGGGGTCCTCGGCGGGCGCGTAGGCGATGAACACCGAGTTGTAGAGCCCGTCGCCCCGTTCGGGGGTGCCCGTCTTGGAGGCGACGGTGATCGGGTAGTTCGCGAAGGTCGCCCAGGCCGTGCCCGTCCGGGAGGCCGCGACCATGCCCTCGCGCACCGTCTGGAACGCCTCGGGCGCGTCGACCTCGTCCACGACCTTGGGCTCGTGCTCATAGACCGTCTCGTCGAAGGTGTAGGACTTGACCGATTTGAGCACCGTCACCTCCATGCGCTTGCCGTTGTTGCCGAGGGTGGCGGTGTAGTTGGCGAGCTGGAGCGGCGAAAGCAGCGTCGACTGCTGGCCGATGCCCGCCTGGATCACGTCGCCCGGACGCCACTGGGGGTCGTCCGCGTAGGCGGGGGAGGCGGCCTTGACCTCCGGCGAGGCCACCTGCCCGATGTTCTCGGGCAGCTCGATGCCGGTCGGCACCCCCAGCCCGAGCCGCGCGGCGTACTCGTCGAGCGTGTCGATGCCCATGTAGTAGGCCGCCTCGTAGAAGAAGATGTTGCAGGAGCCGCGGATCGCGTTCACCACGTCGACGTTGCCGTGGGCGGATTCGCAGTGGGGGGTGTATTCCGGCGCGAACCGGTTGTAGACGTAGGTGCAGTTGTAGAGGGTGCGCGGGGTGATCGTCCCCGACGCGAGCGCGCCGAGCGCAACCGCCGGCTTGAAGGAGGAGCCGGGGGTGTAGGCCGCGTCGAGCGCGCGGTTGAAGAGGGGCTGGTTCTCCCCCGCCGCGATCTGGTCGTAATCCCGCTGGTAGGCGGACAGGTCGTAGGAGGGGTAGGTCGCCAGCGCGAGGGCCTCCCCCGTCTTGCACTGGATCACGGCGACCGCGCCCGCGCTCGCCTCCTTGCCCTTGCGCTCCTCCTTGGTGTCCTGAAGGCGCCGGATGTTGCTCGCGAGCGAGTCCTGCGCGACCTTCTGGAGCTGGGAGTCGAGGGTGAGCACGACGGTGTTGCCCGGCACCTGCTCCTTCTCCTCCACCACGTCGATCACGTCGCCCGACGAGTTCATCGTGATCCGCCGGGTCCCGTCGATCCCCTTGAGCTGCGACTCAAAGGCGAGCTCCGCGCCCGACTTGCCGATCACGTCGTCCATCTTGTAGGTGCGTTCGCCGATCTGGGCGGACACCGAGCCGTCGGGGTTCTGCACCTTGCCGGCCGCGTCCCACTGCTCCTTGTAGAGCGGGCCGGTCTGGCCGATGACGTGGGGGGCCACCGTGCCGCTCACATACTGGCGGATGGTGCTCTCCACCACATCCACCCCCGGCAGCTCAAAGCTGCGCTCCTTGATCTTGGGGACCGTTTCAATCTTGATGTCGGTCGCGAAGGTGTAGGGCACCGACATCGAGAACCCGCGCCGGTCCATCTCGTAGCGCACCCCCGCGATCTTGCGGAACTCCTCGTCGGCGTAGGGGACGGGGTCGTCCTTGTCCCCGTGCTCGAAGAGGCCGTATTTCTCCTTAAGGCGGTAGACCACGTCGTCCGCCGTCGCGTACTGGGCCACGCCCAGCGCGTTTTTGAGCCGGGCGATCTCCGTCTCGTAGGCCTCCCCCGGCTTGAAGCGGAAGGGTGCCTCCGCCGTGAGCGGCAGGTTGTCGATCCAGTCCTCGTCCGCCGACTCCATGATGCGGATCAGCCGCAGGAGCACCTCGTTGGTGGTCCCCTTCTCCAGGAAGGCCATGTTGATCACCACGTCGCGGCCGATCGTGTTGACGGCGAGCGGCCGCCCGTTGCGGTCGAGGATCTCCCCGCGCGCCGCCTTGATCACCTGCTCGGTCGTGCGGACCCGCTCCATCTGGGCGGCGAGCGACTCCCCCTCGACCACCTGGAGCTGCATGAGGCGCAGCGAATAGAGCAGCAGCACCACAATCAGCACCACCGTCATGATGATCATCCGGTTTTTAGCGGTTGTTTTCATCCGATTCTCCCTTGGGACGCGGGGTCAGGCCTCCATACGCCCTTCAAACCAGGCGTGGACCGCGGTGTACAGGTAATAGACCAGCGGCGACACGGCCACGGTATAGATGACGCCGGGCAGGACGTCGTAGACGAACACCATCCACACGTGGTCGTAACCCCACATGACGTAGTTGAGCAGAAAGTCCAGCAGCCCGCGCGCGAGCATCACGGCGGAGAGCAGCAGGACGAAGTTGATGACGCCGGGACGCAGCAGGTAGATGACCAGCAGCCCCACGGCCGTGCAGGCGGCCAGCAGGATCATCGCGTTGAAGCCGGCGAGCGCGAAGCCGCCCAAATCGCAGAGGACCCCCGCGAGCACGCCGTAGAACGCCCCGGTGAACTCCCCCTCGTGCATGGCGATGCAAACGGCCGCAGGAATGACAAAGTTCGGCTTTACGCCGAACACCGTCAGAAAGCCGGGGGTGGTCTGCAGGATGTAGAGCAGCACCATCACCACGATATAAGTCGCAAATTTGGCCGTGCGGAACCACTTTTTATTGTTCATTCCGCGCCTCCCTGCCCCTCGAACGACTTGATGACCATCACGTCGGTCAGGCGGCGGACGTCGGCGAACGGCTCGATCTCCGCGAAGAGGGAGATGTCGCCCGGCGCGTTGTCGATGCGGGTGATCTTGCCGATCAGCAGCCCCTGCGGGTAGAGGCTGTCCCCGATGCCGGAGGTCACGACGATGTCCCCCGGCGCGGCCCCGCTCTCGCGGGGCAGGTAGTTGAGGCGGCACTTCCCGTCCGCCGCGAGGTCGACCGAGCCGGTGACGATGCCGATGTCGCGGGTGCGCACGTCGCGCGCGCCCACGTCGATCCACACGTCGAGGATGGTGACCACCTTGGAGTAGTTGACCCCCACCTCGCGCACCACGCCGACCAGCCCGTCGGCGGTGACCACCGGATCGAGCGGCTCGATGCCGCTGAGGGAACCGCGGTCGATCGTAAAGGAGTAGAAGCGGTCGTCCGGGTCGCGCGCGACCACCGACGCCAGCTCGACCTCAAAGTCGGGGTGCTCCTCCCGGAACTCGACGTCGAGGTACTTGCGCAGCTCCTCGTTTTCGTGCTTATACTCCTCGTAGTTGACCGCCTGGCGGCGCAGCTCGTCGATCTCGGCGCGCAGCGCCTCGTTTTCGGCGGCGATCTCGTCGGCGCGGACATACCGCCGGAAATAGCCGCTCACCGCGCCGGAAATGCTGGAGGAGAGCTTCTGCAAGGGCGTGACGACAACCCCGGCCGCCTGCGAGATGGCCGGGGAGAATCCGCCCGTCCATGCCGCCTGCAGCATGAACGCCAGCAGCAGCACCAGCACGACGAGCAATATCTTGAACCGCTTGCTTTTGAAGAAGTCTCCCAATGCAGATTCCTTTCCCTGCCGCGCTTAGTAGGATTTCGCGTCGTCCGCGAGCAGGTCGCGCAGCCTGTCGATGTCGTCGAGCACGCGCCCGGTGCCCATCGCCACGCAGTCGAGCGGGCTCTCCGCGATATGGACCGGCATGCCCGTCTCCTTTTCGATCAGCTGGTCGAGCCCGCGCAGCAGCGCGCCGCCGCCCGTCAGGGTGATGCCGTGGTCGATGATGTCGGCCGACAGCTCGGGCGGGGTCTTCTCCAGCGTGGTGCGGATCGCGTCGAGCACCATCGACAGGGGGTCGGCCAGCGCCTCGCGGATCTCCTCCGAGGTGATCTGGATGTTCTTGGGCAGGCCGTCCATCAGGTCGCGGCCCTTGATGTCCATCGTGGCCTCCTCCTCGAGCGGGAAGGCCGAGCCGATGTTGATCTTGATGTCCTCGGCGGTGCGCTCGCCGATGAGGAGGTTGTATTTGCGCTTGATGTACTGGATGATCGAGTTGTCCAGCTCGTCGCCGCCGACGCGGACCGAACGGGATGCGACGATGCCGCCCAGCGAGATCACCGCGACCTCGCTGGTACCGCCGCCGATGTCGACGACCATGCTGCCGGTCGCCTCGGCGACGGGCAGACCCGCGCCGATGGCCGCGGCCATCGGCTCCTCGATGATCGAGACGTGCTTGGCGCCCGCCTTGAAGGCCGCCTCGCGCACCGCGCGGCGCTCAACCTCGGTGACGCCGGACGGGATGCAGATGATGATGCGGGGACGCGCGAGCACCGAGTTGTTGCACACCTTGCGGATGAAGATCTGGAGCATGGACGCGGTGATGTCGAAATCGGCGATGACCCCGTCCTTGAGCGGGCGCACCGCGATGATGCTGCCGGGGGTGCGTCCGATGACCTCTTTGGCATCCTGCCCGACATAGCGGACGGTGTCGTTGCGGGTGTCGACCGCCACAACCGACGGTTCGCGCATGATGATGCCCTTGCCCTTCATAAAGATGAGGGTGTTGGCGGTGCCCAGGTCAATGCCGATGTCCTTTGAAAACATATGGATACGTCCCCCTTGTATTGTTACGGAAAACCCGCACGATGGATCGAAATGTGTCGTAAAAGCGCGTTTTAACAGGTTCTATTATACCTTGCGGGGCCGGGTTGCACAACAGCTAGTTTGTTAATAATTCGGTAATTTTGCGCCGAATGATTTGTAAAACCTGCCAATCCTTGTATAGATCCCATGAAGCGGCAGGCCCATCACGGTGAAGTAATCCCCCGAGATCCGTTCGATGAACCGCGCGCCGTAGCCCTGAATGCCGTAGGAGCCCGCCTTGTCGAAGGGTTCCCCCGTCGAAAGGTACCACGCGATCTCCCCGTCGGTCAGCGGCGCAAAGGTCACGCCGGTGCACTCGTGGAAGCACTCCTCCCGCCCGCCGCCGAGCAGCGCGACCCCCGTATAGACCTGGTGCGTCCGCCCCGACAGCCGCCGGAGCATCCCCGCCGCGTCCGCCGCGTCCCGCGGCTTGCCGAGGATGAGCCCGTCGATCGCCACGACGGTGTCCGCGCCGATCACGAGCGCGCCGGGCGCCTCCGGCGCCACCGCGCGCGCCTTGCGCAGCGCGAGTGTCCGGACCGCCTCGTCGGGCGCGATGCCCTCAGGGAGCGTCTCGTCCGCCTCGGACACCCGCACCGTAAAGCGCGGGAAGAGGAACCCCAGCAGCTCCTGACGCCGCGGGGACTGGGAGGCGAGGACGATTTCAGCGCCCGGATTCTCCGGTAAGCCCTTCCCCGCCGTGTTTTCCATGCCGATCATGTCTTTGCCGTCCGTCATCAAGATGCATCCTTTTCACCATGTATTTGTAGCCGAAGAGCGCGCCGATAAAGCAGAGGATGTGCGCGACCGTCACACCGATCTCAAACCCGAAGGCGATCTTGATCACCGACAGGTCGAGCACCATCGGGTTTTCGACCGGCAGCCCGATGCTCCTGCCGAACGCCAGCCAGGACAAAAAGGGGATCTGCTCGGTCGCCGCCGCGATCAGCGCGCCGACCACCAGCGCCGCCACCAGCCAGAACGCGCCAAGAATTGTCTTTTTCATGCTGTCACTTCCTTGATTCGCCGCTCTGAGAGCGGCGCAGCTTTCGCGGGAGCTGCCGCCCGCGGGCGGCTGGGACTCTTCCCTGGGTTTTCCTCCCGAGGGTCGGAGGGCTTTTTCGCGCCGCGAAGAGGCGCACCTTGTAAGAGATTCTGCCGCAGGCAGTTCCTCTATGGGAATCCGAAGGGGCGTAAGTCCCTTTGAACACGCGTCGCCGCGCACGGCGCTCCGGCGAAGCCGGGCAGCGCGTTTTAGCCGGGTCCCCCGCCCCGGCGGTGGTTTTGGATTTGCCGCGCTGCGCCCGGCGGGGCTTTAGATGCGCTCCTCGCCTGCGGCGAGCGCCGCAGAGCGGCGACGCGCATTCAAAG
>NZ_JANFZX010000071.1:0-12135 GCF_024461615.1 Anaerotruncus sp. DFI.9.16 | reverse complement strand
CCGTCGCGCCCGCGGTCCCCGTTTCACCGCGCGGGCCGGTCGGCCCCGTCGCGCCCGCGGCCCCCGTTTCGCCGCGCGGGCCGGTCGGCCCCGTCGCGCCGGTTGGCCCGGTTTCGCCGTTCGGGCCGGTCGGTCCCATCGTGCCCGCGGCCCCCGTTTCGCCGCGCGGTCCGGTCGGTCCCATCGCGCCCGCGGTCCCCGTTTCACCGCGCGGGCCGGTCGGTCCCGTCGCGCCGATTGGTCCGGTTTCGCCGCGCGGAGCGTATGGAACGCCATTCCTGTCCGGCTGCGCCGCGCCGCCCGATCTGCGCGGTCCCGGCGCGCCCGCGGCGCGCTGGACGCCGCCCTGCGGGGGCGCCGTCCTCGGCGCCCCGCCCGGGACCGCCGCGCCGATGGGCGGCGGGACGACCCCCCAGCGCCTGCCCATGGAAAATTCCGAATTTCCGTATCGCAGCATAAAAAATACCTCCCAACCGGTCAATAAATCGTCTGAAACCATCCTATTCAAAAATCGGCGCGAGGGTTCCGCGCGCATACGAAAAGCGGCCGGTCCCCTTGGGGACCGGCCGCCGGAAAGGCTGGCTGGAGCTCACATGATGTGTTCCTCGCAGATGTTGTCGACCACCTGGTAGCCGATTTTGTTGTAGCCGTCGGGGATCTCGGTGCCGTCGGTGTTGACGCAGTCGGGAATCACATCCACGGCGCAGGGCGCGGGCTCGCCGCCTGATTCGGGCGGCCGCTTGGACTTCGCGCGGTCTTTTTTCGGCATAAAATCACCTCGGCTTTTAGCGTTCCCCGCCGAAAAGGGAAGATGCAGAGCCGGGGAAAGCAAAAACCTCCCGGGAAATCTTCCCGGGAGGTTTTGCTTTACGGCCGCAGCCGATTTTTCATTCAAAATCATCGAGGCGGATGGCCGTCTCCTCGTCGAAGAGGGAGGTGCCCTCCTCGCGCTCGTAGAACTGCGCGCCTTCGGCGGTGACGTAGCCGTCGCGGTCGACCGTGTCGCGGATGTCGAAGACCGACTCGCCGTTGACCGCGAGGTAGAGCGGGTGGTAATAGCTCGGCGACATCGCGAGCACCACCTCGAAACGGTCGGTCTTTGTGTGCCCGCCCAAAGTCAGGTCGGCGGTGCCGTAGGTCGTGATGAACGCGCCGTCGCCGGTGAGCTGTTCCCGGTCGTGGTGGAAGGCGACCGAATCGGCCTCATAGTAGGCGGGCACCATCGCGTAGAGGGTGCTTTCCGCGGCGGAGACGATGAACTGGTCGAACAGCTCGTCGCGGCTGCCGGTGCTGATGACGTTTGCGCCGTCGTCAAAGCCGGGCTCGCTCTCGCCGTCCGCCTGCCAGTCGCTCTCGTCGTCCAGCCACCAGTCGCCGTCTATCGGGGAAGCCTCGGAGACGGGCGCGATGGCGGCGTCCACGGTGGAATGGGAGTCCGCCGCGAAGCTGAAGATGAAGACGGCGAGGATGGGGAGCACGAACACCACGACGATCACCACGATCGCCGCAATGAGACAGCCGCGGTTGGCGGGCTTGGGGTCCGTGCCGCCGAGCGCGCCGGCCGGCTTGCCGGTATAGGTGGAGCGGGACGGGCGCTCCTGTGTGCGGTAGCCGGGCTCCTCGCCGCGGAAATAGTTCGCCCGGTCGCGCTCGAAGACGCTCTGGTCAAATTCGTCCGAAATGTCGTAGCGGTCCCTGTTTGACGGTTCCGCGTCCCGCCGCTCGCGCTCCTCCTCGATTTCGCGGTTGCGCCGCCGGATGGTGCACATCGCGCACAGGTCGGAAATCGTGCTGCTGGGAAGCTCCTTCCCGCATTCGGAGCAGCGCTTTTTCGGCGCGCCCGGTCGGACGCAGGGCGCTTCCTCCTCATCGCCGCAGGGCTCCCCGGCCTCCCGGGGCTCCTCCTCGACGCACTCGCCGCAGTAGGAGCAAAAAACGCTGTCGTCCCGGATTTCCCTTCCGCATTTGCTGCAAAACATGGCTTTCCTCCGTATGGGCGCGTGGCGCCCCAATCATGTTGGTGGGCTTCCTCGCTTGCGCTCAGGAACAGAACCCGAGCGCGACCTCCGCGCAGGTGGCGGCGTCGGGGGTATAGCTGTCCGCGCCGATCTCGTCGCAGAACGCCTGGGTGACCGGCGCGCCGCCGATCATCACCTTGACCCCGCCGAGGGCGGGCGTGCCGTTGCGGAGCGCGACTACGGCGCGCATCTCGTTCATCGTGGTGGTGAGCAGGGCGGAACAGGCGATGATGTCCGCGCCGTTTTGCTCGGCGGCGGATATGTACTTGGCGGCGGGCACGTCGACCCCCAGGTCGATGACCCGCAGGCCCTTCCCCTCGAGCATCATTTTGACGAGGTTCTTGCCGATGTCATGCCGGTCGCCCTTGACGGTGCCGAGCACGACGGTGCCGCGCACCTCGCCGCCGCTTTCCGCGAGCAGGGGCTTGAGCAGCTCAAGCCCCGCGTTCATCGCGCGCGCGGCGATCATGACCTCGGGGATATAGACCTTGTTCGCCTTGAACTTCTCCCCGATGACCCCCATGCCCGCAAGCAGGCCGCCGTTCAGGATTTCCCCGGCGGAAAGGCCCTCCGCGATCGCGCGGTAAACCGTTTCCTTGACGGCGGGCGCGCGCCCCTGCTGCAGGAGCCGGCTGATTTCATCCAAAAGCTGGGACAACCGATTTTCCCCCTTCAAATGCCAAAAACAGGCGCGGATTCCGATTTTCCGCTACAGCAATCATACCTTACTTTGGCGCTGATTTCAAGCGGGTGGGCGCAAACGGGCGCCCGGAGATTCTGGATGCCCGGGGGACCGGGGATTTCCTCCCCGGGAAGAAGCAGGGAGGGGGAGGGGACAGGGCTTTCCAATATCGTAAACCTTGTGTAAACGATGCCCGGTGTTCACAGACAGTTCATAAACGCCCGGTATCCTGAGTGCGTATCGATTCAGGGAGGAGGCACACCCATGCAGTTTTCTGCGGACAACTCCGGAAAATCGACATCGCGGAAGCGGACAAAAAATACCCCTATCAGGAAGCTGACGGCGCGCGCCCTCGCGGTGACGCTCGCGTTCTTCTGCGCGGTGAACATTCTGGCGCTTCAGCCGCCCGCGCGCACCACGCGCACCGTCGTCACCACGGAAAAAATCCCCTACAGCGTCGCCTACCAGGACGAGCCTGCCCGCTACCGGGGCTATACCGAGGTCGTCTCGGCGGGGATCGCGGGCGAGCGGGAGATCCGTTCACAGGTCGTCTTCGAGGGCGACCGGCCGGTCAAGGTGCTGTCGGTCCAGTCGACCGACACCGCCCGCCCCGTCGACCAGGTGGTCAAGAGGGGCACCCGGGTGCTGCGAAGCGAAACCGCCGACGGCAGCCGCTGGGTGTCCTCCTTCATCCGCCCGCTCAAGACCGGGTGGCTGTCGGCGGATTTTTACGACTATCCCCACCACAACGGCATCGATCTCGCCGCCCCGCACGGCACGCCCGTCTACGCGGCGGCGCAGGGGCGCGTCGTGCTCGCGGGCTGGTACGGGGAGTACGGCAAGTGCGTCATCATCGAGCACGCCGACGGCTCCCGCACCCTCTACGGGCACAACAGCTCGCTCGACGTATCGGTCGGACAGGAGGTCAAGCAGGGGGAGAAGATCGCCAACGTCGGCTCGACGGGCAACTCCACCGGCAACCATCTGCATTTTGAAATCCGCATCGGGTCGAGCTTTTTGGACCCGCTGGTCTACATTGACAAATAGGGAAAAGCCCCGGGACGCTTCTGAAGAAGCGACCCGGGGCTTTTCGCGCGGCCACTTTGCCGATCGAAAGCCCGGTGTCGTAACCGTACTTAGTTTATTGATGCTATCATTTTAACCTACCATCTGCAAATCCCCAATATCTACAAAATATGATATTTTTACGAATAGAAAGATAAGTCTAACGATTCGCAAGAATATGAAATGGCTCAATAAGAGCAAACCGACAGCAGTCCTCTTCATATCAAGAATAGAATCCCTGCAGGATAGAAATAGAGATAGCGGTGCAATGCTGGTGTGTTGTACGAAATCGATCCGAATTGATTGATAAATGTTCTTGACAACTGGCCGCTAAAGCAGATATACTATAAATATGTATATATTTTGATTAATTTTGCTTTATTATATCATAAGGAAGTGCGACTGTGATCCGAGATGAGCGATTCGCCAGGATTCTGAGTTACGTTAATGAAAAACAATACGCCAGTGTAGACGAGCTTGTACAGCTCTTAGGCGTTTCCAAAGCGACGGTACGCAGGGATCTTTCCATGCTGTGCAGTACGGAACAACTCGTCTCAAGTTGGGGCGGTGTTCGGGCGCAGGTCACAACGGAGAAATCAGAACCCGTATACAATGAGAAGAAGATTTCTCACGTGGCTGAGAAAAGGAGAATTGGGGAGGCGGCTGCAAAATTAATCCGCCCCGGTATGTCAGTAATTTTAGATGCGGGTACCACGACACAAGCAATTGTACCTTACATTAAGGGAATCCGCAATTTGAACATCGCAACCAACGATTTGATGATTGCCGTAGACTTGGCGGTCCACGAAAACATCAACGTCATGGTGACTGGAGGACAAATCCGCAGCAACTACTACACGCTCAGAGGGTTCTCTGCTGAGGATATGGTGAAAAATATTCGGGCGGATATCGCCTTTTTGGGGTTTGATATGATTGATGTCAACGCGGGGTTCTTTATCACCAACACCGATGAAGTTGCCTTGAAGCGCTGTATGATCGAGTCTGCGAAGAAAGTGGTGGCAGTTTGCGATCACACGAAGTTTCATGGCAACGCGTTTGTTTCTGTATGTCCTGTCGAGCGGGTCAATGTGGTAATCAGTGACCGGAATGCTCCAGTTGATGCAGTGAAACAACTTGTGAAGGCACAGGTGGAGGTCGTATTGGCATAGGTTTGCTTTTATATTACTGAGAAAACCGGGGCATAATTTGCACCCGGTTTTTTTGTGGTTCAATATGGATATAATTAGCAGAAATTTTGTGATTTTACCCAGATCTCGATGCAATAATTCAGCAAACGAAATAAAAATGAAAAAAATGATTGACATGGGGGCCCAAATAAATATAATTAGATCATAAAGCATCAAAATTGATCTAACTTAATAAAATTAGATCAATTTGGCTTTATACCTGATGCGCAGCAGGGCAAATTTCGGATCTGGGAGGAAAAATCGTGTTTAAATTTGACAAGAAGCGTTTCGAGGCTGTCGTGGACGGAGCGATTGCATTGCGTCCGGAAATCGAAGCATGCGCCGACAAAATCTGCGGGGAGGGATACAAAAACCTGTACTTGATCGGCGCTGGTGGAACCTATGCCCATTACCTGCCTCTCCAGTATATGGCGGAGACCCTTTCGGAGTTACAAGTACATGTGGAGATTGCGGCGGAGTTCATGGTCAAAAACAGCCGGCACTTCTCAAAGGATTCTGTTTGCGTTTTCTGTTCCCGCACAGGAAATACTAAAGAGATTGTAGCGGCAGCCCAGTATTGCAAGGAACGTGGCGCCAGAACCGTTGCATTTGTGGCACATAAGGATACGCCACTGTGCAAGATCGCAGATCATGTCTTCATTAATTACGCCGACGATGACCACCTGGGGGAGTCCATATACCTACAGATCCTCCCTTTTATCTTTCGCTTTATGTACAATCGCGAAGATTTCCCCGACTATGGCACCATGTTCACTCAGTTCGATCAGCTTACCCCCTATCTCGTCAAGGCCAAGGAGCAGACCGAAGATATGGCGAAGGCCTTGGCCGAAAGGCATAAGGAGACACCCTATCACATGGTGGTAGGCAGCGGTGTTCTATGGGGAGAGGCCTACGACTACGCTATGTGCATCCTTGAGGAGATGCAATGGATCAAGACCAAATCGATTCACGCAGCGGAATTCTTCCATGGCACATTGGAGTTGGTGGAGCCGGATACGAGCCTGATCCTGCTGCGCAGCGAAGATGAAACCCGCCCGCTTATGGACAGGGTGCTAAATTTTGCGGAGAAGATCACCAGGAACATCGCCGTGTTTGATACTCAGTCGGTGGAACTGCCGCTGGATGAGGAATTCCGCAAATATGTGGCGCCAATGGTTATATATTCCATGTTGGAGCGGTTGAGCTGCCACCTCTCCCACGTTAGAAATCACCCGCTGGAAACCAGGCGCTATTACCGGCAGATGGAGTATTGAGCATTGCTTACGGGCTAAGAAAAAAGGAGGTGGTACCCTGAAAGTTTTGGGTATTGGGGACAGCGTCGTGGATCAATATCCCCAAAGAGGAATGCAGTATCCCGGTGGAAATTCCGCCAACTTTTGTGTGTATGCGTCAATGGCGGGACATCAAGCCTCCTATCTGGGCGTATTAGGCGGAGATGTCCACGCCGACCATATCCGACGGTCCCTGAGCAGTTTTGATGTGGATTTGACCCATACCCGAAACACGGAGCTCCCCACCAACCTCTGCCGTGTTACTCTCACCAACGGAAACCGTGAAATTGAGGACAGCACAGACTACGATCTGTTTTCCAGTTGCCCGATCCTGCTTGACGACGCGGATTTCAAATATATCGCGCGGCACGATCTCGTACACACCAGCCTCTACGCACATATTGATGACCAACTGGTAGCGGTACGGGAAACCGGGGCCATGGTAGCTTATGACTACTCCAACTTCTGGAGCACGGAGCTGGTGCGGAGCACCTGCCAAGCGGTGGATATCGGGTTCTTTTCCTTCCCCACCCGCTCATGGGAAGAGGGAAAGCAGCGGATGCTGGATTTGTACAGTCTAGGATGTGGGTTGGTGGTAGCCACCGCAGGCAAGCGGGGAGCGTGCGTTTATAACGGCAGAAGATTCTATGAAAAGATGCCCTATCATCTGGAGGTGCCGCCGGTGGATACACTGGGTGCGGGGGACGCGTTTCTCACTGGATTCTCCATCCGTTATACCCAGGGGATGAAGTTGAGAAAAAATATGGAAGCGAACCTGCACATGGAATGGCAAAGAGATGACTGGGAGGACTACGAGGACCGACTGATCGAGAACAGCATGGCGGCGGGCAACCTGATCGCCAGCTATGTGTGTGGGGTCGAAGCGGCTTTTGGTTGCGGCTTGGAACTCAAATAAGAACGTATCAACCAGTAAATATTTAGGGGGAATCAGACAATGAAAAAAATGTTGCTATCCGGCGTGTTATTGTTGGTGGTTCTCACAATCTTCGGAGCGTGCGCCCCGTCCACCACGAAGGAATCTGCTCCGCCCCAGTCTCAGAGCACATCTCAGCAGGAGATTCAGGAGGGTGAAGACTCTGTTACGGCGGGCGGTGTCATCGGAGTAGTTCCAAAATCCACCCTGTACGATTACTGGAAATATGTGCGCATGGGCGCCGAAAGCGCAGCAGAGGAGAACGGTTACTCGATCGTGTATCAAGGGACGGCGACCGATACCGACGTGGAGGGCCAGGTAAAGATCATTGAGGACTTCATCACGCAGGGGGTAAAGGCTATTGTAATCTCCCCTGTAAATGAGGACGCACTGGTGCCGGCCTTGCAGGCTGCCCATGAAAAGGGCATCGTGGTGATTATCATCGACGGCAGTCTCAATGCTGATTTTCCTTATGCCACGATCTCCACCGACGACTATGCGGCTGGACAACAGGCAGCGAACGAGATGATCAAGCTTTTGGGGGATAAGTCGGGTAAGGTGGCGGTCGTGTCCTACACGGCAGGCTCCATTCAAGGCGGTAACCGCGAGGGAGGCTTTGTGGACACAATCGAGGCAACTGGCAAACTGGAGGTTCTCAATACCTACTACTCGGACGGCGACCGAGATAAGGCTTTCAGTATCACGCAAGACATCCTCACCTCCAACCCTGACATCTTGGGCATCTATTCCACCAACGAGGGTTCTTCGGTGGGTGTCCTGTTGGCCATTGAAGCCGAACAGACGGCGAGCGACGTGGCAGTGATCGGGTTTGACACCTCGACAGAGCAGATCAATGCCATCCGCAGTGGAACGATTGACGGACTGATCGCACAGAATCCGCTGGCCATCGGCTACAATGGTGTGGAAAGCGCAGTGAAAGTGCTCCGCGGCGAAGAAGTGGATAAGACGGTGGCAGCAAAAACCATCTATGTTAACAAGGACAACATCGATTCCGAAGAGGTGCAGACGCTTCTGACGCCTCCTACCGAGTAAGTACAGGAGGAGTATTATGGCAAGAATCAACTCGGTCTTAGGGCCCATCGATACCGAGAACTTAGGCCCGACCATGATGCATGAGCACATTCTCATAGCAAACTGGGCTATGCGCCAGGCATTCTCTAACTGGATCAACCGGGAAGAATTTGTGGATTACGCCGTAAAGATGGTAAAGAAAGCAAAGCACAGCGGTATTCGAACCATTGTGGATTGTACACCGATCAATCTGGGCCGGGATATCCATGTCATTCGGGAGGTCGCAGAGAAGGCGGAGATGCAAATCATCGCTTGTACGGGATTCTACCACTTTGAAGAGATGTGGATTCGCGACCGTGATCCCCGTTGGCTGGCGGATCTGCTGATCAACGAGGTAGAGCATGGTATCATGGGTACGGATTGCAAGCCGGGCATCTTGAAATGCGCTACTGACATCGGCGGACTCACTCCGGCAAACCGCCACCTTATGGAGGTGGTCTCCATCGTTCATAAGGCGACCGGCCTTCCCATCACAACTCATGCCACCGTGGCGAACCGGGTGGGGCTCGAGCAGCAGAGTGTGTTCGAAGAACTGGGTGTGGACATTTCGAAAGTAATCATCGGACACTGCAGGGACAGCACGGACGCAGACTTTATATCGTCCATCATTGATCGGGGAAGCTATGTGGGTATGGACCGCTTCGGTATCGACTGGATGTTGCCCCAGGCGGAACGGATTAAGGTCGTGGCGAAACTCTGCAGGCTTGGATATGCTGGTAAAATGGTATTAAGCTGTGACCACTCCGCCTATATCGACTATGCTGAAGAAAAGCGCGGCGTGGTGCAGGACAAATGGGCGGAGACGAGGTCGGTGCCGGTCGAAGAGCGTGAGGTACAGTTCAGCTATCTCATGGACACCGTCGTCCCCCAACTCAGAGAGCAGGGTGTGAGCGAAGAGGATATCAGTCTGATGCTTGTGGAAAACCCCCGCAGATTCTTTGAGGGGAAGCCGTAATTGTTGGTCAATACCGCGCCGGGGTCACTCCCGGCGCGGTCCATCTCTTGGGCATTGCATGCCCGGCAGACGGAAGGACGCGATATGATGAAACCCATTTTACAGGCGGAAGGCGTTTGCAAAAGCTACGCTACCGTAAAGGTGCTGCAGGATGTCCAACTACGCCTCTTTCCCGGAGAGGTCCATGCCCTGGTGGGGGAGAACGGCGCGGGGAAATCAACGCTGATCAAGGCGTTGACCGGCATCATTAAGCCGGACAGCGGACATATCGTATTGAGGGGGGAACCTCTAAACATAAGCCATCCCAAAGAGATTGAAGAAAAGGGAATCGGAATCGTACACCAGGAGTTTAACCTGATGCCGGAACTCACAGTAGCTCAGAACATCTTTATCGGCAGGGAACCGGGCCGATTCCTCAACTGGCTGATTGACGAAAAAAGACTTAATCAGATGGCGGCTGAGACGCTATCACAGTTCGGAAGCCACATCAATCCTTCCGCAAAGGTATCCAGCCTAAGCGTGGCGCAACAGCAGATGGTGGAGATTGCAAAGGCAGTCTCTTACCGTTGTGAAATTCTCATTATGGATGAACCCACGGCCGCATTGACCGACAAGGAGGCGGAAGCCCTCTTTTCCGTGGTAGAGCAGCTCAAAGACAAGGGAGTCGCCATTCTGTTCGTTTCGCACCGTATGAGCGATTTGCAGCGGCTGGCGGACCGCGTAACCGTACTTCGGGACGGCAGGTTCATCGCAGAACACCTGTTTGCCGACATCGACATTGACACGCTCGTGCGGGAGATGGTGGGCCGGGAGCTAAAAAGCATCTTCCCAAGTCATACGCAAATTTCAGGCGGAGAACGGACGCTCTCGGTACAGCACTTGTGTGTACAGGGCGTGTTGAATGACATCAGCTTCGACGCATACTCGGGAGAGATCCTGGGTATTTCCGGCCTGATGGGTTCGGGGAGGACCGAGCTTGCCAAGGCAATTATCGGCGCCCTCCCCATTACCTCCGGTAAGGTACTGATCGGCGGCGTTGAGCAGACCAGGCTTTCCCCGAGCAGAACCGTTCAACTCGGTATTGGATATGTGACCGAGGACCGCAAACAAAACGGCCTGTTTATGTCTAAAAGCATCAAGGAAAATATCATAGCGCCATCTTATGCGCTGTATTCCCCCAGAGGTTTTATCCAGGAAAGCCGCGCTGTTCGAGACTGTAATAATCTTGTGGGCAAAATGCGGGTGCGCGCCATCGACATCGGACAGCAGATGTGGCGGCTCAGCGGCGGAAATCAGCAGAAGGTTGTGCTCAGCAAGTGGCTGTGCCGCGGCTCAAATATATTAATTTTGGACGAGCCTACAAGGGGAATTGATGTCGGCTCCAAATACGAAATCTATCAGATCATGCATGAATTGCTGGAGCAGAATGTGACCATCATTATGATTTCATCCGACCTGCCGGAAATTCTTGGGATGAGCGATCGTATCCTCGTTATGTCAAAGGGGCGAATCACGGCGGAGTTGACACGCGAGGAGGCGACCCAGGAAAAGATTGCACACTACTCCCTGGGATAATGCGGGAAAGGAGTTTGGAGCATGAAAAAGATAACAGATTGGAAGCAATTGATTCGAGACCACTTTCAGAAGCTGACCTTCCTGATCGGTATGATGATTCTCTGCGTCTACTTTTCGGCGTTTGCCAAGAATTTTGCATCGCTGAGCAATCTCGTGAATATCGCTCAGCAGACGGCGGTCATCGCCATTGTCGCCATGGGGCAGACCATTGCAATCGCGGGCGGCGGCATCGACCTCTCAGTGGGGTCGGTTGTAGCGCTTTCAAGCGTCACCTGTGCATCCTTACTCAACGCTGGAATCTCGATTCCCGTGGCGGTCGCCTGTGCACTGCTGAGCGGCATTGCCTGTGGTTTCGTCACCGGTTCGCTTGTCTATTTTGGGAAAATACCGCCGTTTATTGCGACCATGGGGATGATGAGTATCATACGTGGTGTCGTCTATGTCATCACCGACGGCGTGCCCATTTCAGGCTTGCCACCGGAGTTCAGCGTCTTGGGGCTTGGAAAACTGTGGGGAACGGTACCTTTTTCTGTACTGATCATGGTTGCGATCATGCTGCTCATGAATATTGTGCTTAAGCGCAGTCGGTTTGGTAGAAACGTGTTTGCCATTGGCAGCAATGAAAACACTGCGTATCTCTCCGGCGTCAAGATTGGACTCAACAAGGTATCCATGTATGCGGTATGTGCCCTCTGTTCGGCTGTGGCGGGCATCATTCTCACCTCACGCCTGGTCTCGGCACAACCCACCATGGGAAATGGTTACGAATCCAATGCGATCGCGGCTGCCGTCATCGGCGGTGCCAGCCTGTCGGGAGGTACCGGCAGCATATGGGGCACTATTTTGGGCGCTTTTGTGATGGGCATTCTACAAAATGGGCTTAATCTGATCGGTCTCAATTATTTTTTACAGCAGATAGCCATTGGAATCGTTATCATTGTAGCGGTTCTGCTAGACAGGACACGAGAGTGAAGACTGCCATATCAAATGGTGCGAACGAAACAGATGCCAAACCTTGTTCTCGTCGAAACTTAATTGCGGATGCTTTAGGAGTGAGGGCTGGCGACTTGCTGAATCATTTCATTTTGCCAGATAAACAGCCGGTCTTTTGACCGGCTGTTTTTATTTGGAGCGGGTTACGAGGCTCGAACCCGCAACCCCACCCCGCGAAAGCGCGCTTTCGCGGGGGCCCGGGGACCTCCGGATTTAAAATGTCGGTGGAGGCAGCGAGTTCGCTCTCGCGGAAAAAGAAAAAGAACGCTTCAAAATGAAGCGTTCTTTTTGGAGCGGGTTACGAGGCTCGAACCCGCAACCCCACCCCGCGAAAGCGCGCTT
>NZ_JANFZX010000070.1:0-12339 GCF_024461615.1 Anaerotruncus sp. DFI.9.16 | reverse complement strand
GCGAACAAATGCTCTCCCGCCCGCTGGGAGGAAAAGCCTAAGGGGTCGCTGTCGGCCGGCCACCGACAAGCGCCGCCGCTCCCTGAGCGGCAAATCCAATCTCATATGATCAGTATACCACAAAGCGGAGGGGTTTGAACAGGAATCCGCGCGTAAAATCTCACAAGCGCGTACAGAGGGCACGGCTGGCGGTTTTCCCTTGTAAACAGGGGGCGGATGTGATAAAATTGCGGCAGAAGCGTCGCCCCGCGGCGGGCGTGTGGAGGAGGAGTGCGGCAAATGGCGAACATGGCGACCTGCCCCAACTGCGGACGCCCGGTGAGCGGGCGGGCGCGGCGGTGCGGCTACTGCGGCGAATCGCTGCTTGAGGACTATTTCAGCGCGCCGGGCATGGAGCTCGGCGGGGAAGAGGGCCCCAGTGCGGGCGCGACCGCCGCGACGGTGCTCGGCTCCTTCGGCGCGGTCGCGCTGATCGTGGCGCTCGTCTTCCAGCTGCTCGTGCTCTTCGGGTTCGGGCCGGAGGCGCTCGTCCCGTCCCTCGACCTGGCCTGGTGGCTGCGCACCCTCGCGATGACCGTCCTTCCGGTCGTCTATCTCGTGCAGCAGCTGCTGCTCGGCGGGCACCGCAAATCGCTGGTGTTTGACGCGGTCTGGCTCTTTCTCGGCATGTGCGGGCTGACGACCACGCTGCTCTGCTACCTCGACCGGGGAAGCGCGGCCTTCTACGGCATGACCGCGATCCCATACCTTCTGGTGGTCGGCTGCGCGCTCGTCACCGTGGCCTGCGTCACCGCGATCCTCGCCTACCGGCGGGAGGAGGCGGACGTATGATCCTTTCCGTCGACGTGGGCAACACCAACATCTCCATCGGCGCTTACGAGGCGGAAAACCGCCTCTTCGTCTGCCATATCCTCACCGAGCCGGACAAAACCGAGGTGGAATACGCGATGCTCTTCCACCACATTCTCCACCTGCACCGCCAGAGCGAGCAGGATCTCGAGGGTGCGATCATCTCCTCGGTGGTGCCGCCGCTTTCGCCCGTGCTCAAGGCGGCCCTCCAGCTCTGCGGGGCCGAACGGGTGCTCCAGGTGGGGCCGGGCATCAGGACGGGGCTCAACATCCGCATCGACAATCCCGCGCAGCTCGGCGCGGACTTCGTGGCCGCGGCCATCGGCGCGATGGACCGCTATCCGCTGCCCGCCATCATCGTCGACCTCGGAACGGCGACGAAAATTTCGGTGGTGGACCGCTTCCGCACCTTTATCGGCGGCTCGATCATGCCGGGGGTGAAGGTGTCGCTCGACGCGCTCAGCAACCGGGCGGCGCAGCTTCCCCACATCAGCCTCGAGGGGCCGGTGCCGGTCATCGGCACCAACACGGTCGACAGCATGAAGTCGGGCGTGCTGCTGGGCGCCGCAAGCATGATCGACGGGATGATCACGCGGTACGAGGAGGCCGCCGGGCCGGCGGCCTCGGTCGTCGCGTGCGGCGCGCTGGCCGACGTGGTCGTGCCGCTCTGCCGACGGGAAATCACCGTCGACAGCACCCTGCGCATTGACGGCCTCTATGCCGCCTGGCGCAAAAACAGCGTCTGATCCGCGAGAAGAAAGGAACCGCCGCGATGAATAAAATCACCTGCATCTGCCTCGGGGTCCGGGATATGGCCGCCGCCGTCCGTTTTTACAGGGACGGCCTGGGCTTCCGGACCGACTGCACGGAGGACTGCCCCGAGGTCATTTTTTTCGATACGCCGGGCACCAAATTCGAGCTCTACCCGCTGGACCTTCTGGCAAAGGACATCTCCGGGACAGCCCCGCCTCCGGTCACGGACGGCTTCGCGGGGATCACGCTGGCCTACAATGTGGAGACGCGCGAACAGGTCGACGAGACTGCCGCGCTGGTGGAACAGGCGGGCGGCAGGATCATAAAGCCGCCCCAGGAAGTCTTTTGGGGCGGTTACCACGCCTATTTTGCCGATTTGGACGGCTACTACTGGGAGGTTGCATGGGGCCCGAATTTCCGCTATGACGAAAACGGGCTCCTGAAATTCTAGCCCGGTCCGGATTTTGCTATTTATTGCGCTGCAATAGATAAATACAACATGCGCTGCATCCCGCCCGGGAGCAGCAGCAAGGAGCGAATGACAATGTCCCAGACGACCCGGAAGACCGCACGGCTCGTGCAGTATGCGCTGCTGATGGCACTGCTGGCGGTACTTGGCTTCACACCCCTTGGATTCATCATGGTCCCGCCGGTATCCATCACGATCCTGCACATCCCCGTCATCCTCGGGGCGGTGCTCTTCGGACCCGGCTGCGGCGCGCTGCTCGGGCTCGAGTTCGGGCTCATCAGCATGGTCCGCGCCATCATGGCCCCGACCCCGCCGATCGACATGCTCTTTTCCCCGGCCGCCAGCGGCGCGCCGGTCCAGTCGATCGTCATGTGCATCCTTCCGCGCGTCCTGCTCGGCGTGATCGCGGGCGCGCTCTTCCTCGCGCTCAAAAAGCTCCTCCGGAAGGAATCGCTTGCCGCGGGGATCTCGGCGGCGGCCGCCGCCGTCTGCCACACGGTCGGGGTGCTCGGCTGCCTGTGGTTTTTCTTCAAGGCCCTGCCGCTGCGCCAGGTCTTTTTGGCCATCGTGGGCGTCAACGGCCTGCTTGAATTGGCCGCCGCCATCCTTTTGACGGCGCTCATCTGCCCGCCGCTGCGGAAATTCCTCAAATCGGGGAGGTAAGCCCTGTGAAGGAAATTGCCATTACAGAGATCGAAAACCTCAAAATCGGCTGCGCGCAGGACCCCGAGGCCGCGACCGGCTGCACCGTGATCCTCTGCGAGCGGGGCGCGCCCGCGGGCGTGGACGTGCGCGGCGGCGGCCCCGCCTCCCGCGAAAGCCAGCTTTTGCAGCCCACCGCCGCCGCCGAGGGCATCCACGCGGTGCTCCTGTCGGGGGGCAGCGCGTTCGGACTGGGCGCGGCGGACGGCGTGATGCGCTATCTCGCCGGACGCGGCGTCGGCGTGGATACCGGCGTCCGCCCGGTGCCCCTCGTCTGCGAGAGCTGCCTCTTCGACCTCGGGGTCGGCTCGCCCGACGCGCACCCCGACGCGGAGATGGCCTATACCGCCTGTCTCGACGCGGAGAAAAACGCCCCGCGCGAGGGGAATTTCGGCGCGGGTGCGGGCGCGACGGTTGGCAAGCTCGGTGGGCCCGCCCGGATGATGAAGTCGGGGCAGGGCTTTTACGCCGTGCGGCTCGGGGAACTCAAGGTCGGGGCGGTCGCCGCGGTCAACGCCCTGGGGGACGTCTTCGATCCCGACAGCGGCAGAAAGCTCGCAGGCCTGCTCGCCCCGGACAAAACCGCCTTCGCGGACAGCGAGGAGGCGCTCTACGCCGACTATTCGAGCAAGCAGAACTTCTTCACCGGCAACACGACGCTCGGGTGTGTCGTCACGAACGGGAAATTTGGGAAAGCGCAGATGGCGAAGATCGCGGCGATGGCCCAGAACGGCTACGCGCGCGCCATCCGGCCGGTGCACACGACCGCCGACGGGGACAGCGTCTACGCCCTCTCGGTCGGGGGGGTCGACGCGGACGTCAACGTGGTGGGCACGCTGGCCGCGCGCGTCATGGCGAGCGCCGTCGCCCGTGCCGTGCTGGCCGCCGCGCCCGCCTGCGGGCTTCCGGCCGCGCGCGACTTTATGCCCTAAAGGCGTTCATCCCCGCAAAGCCAAAAAGCCCGCCGGCCCCTCAAAAGGCCGCGGGTGGGAAAAGGCCCGGCGTTCCGTGGAGCGCCGGGCCTTTTTGCGGGCACGGGCCCTGCTTCAGGCGCATTTTTTCTTTGCCGCTTTTATTTTGCAGGAGAAAAAGAACGCGGATTTTGTCGGATTGACAATCCGGAGGGAAGCGGATAAGATAAACTTGGTATGAAATGGAATTGCGGTTTTGGGGGAGGACAAGCGTATGATGAAGGTCATCGTTGCGGACGACGAGGCGAAGGTCTGCCAGCTCATTTGCAACCTGGTGGACTGGGCGTCGCTCGACATGGAGGTCGCCGGGGTGGCGCACAACGGGATCGAGGCGCTCGAACTCGTGGAAACGCTGCGCCCCGACCTGATCATCACCGACATCCGGATGCCCGGATATGACGGGCTCGAGCTCATCAGCCGCGCCAAGGCGGCCAAGCCCGACCTCGATTTCATCATCGTGAGCGGCTACCGGCACTTTGAATACGCGCAGAGCGCGATCAAATACGGGGTGAGCGACTACCTGCTAAAGCCGATCAAGAAGGCGGACCTCATCGAGACGCTCTTGCGCACGCGGGAAAAATATCTGCGCCGCACCGAGCAGCTCACGAGCGCCGAACAGCTCAAGATGACCATCCAGAGCGACATCGACAAATTGCGCGCCGGGCTCTTCGCGAACCTGCTCTTACAGGGGGGCGCGGTCTCGCCCGACGCGGACATCGCGCGGATCAACGCGGACTACCACTTCCACTTCGCGCCCGGGTGCTTCCAGATGTTCGTGGCCAAGCTCGACTGCCCGGCGGACGCCCTCTGCCAGGACGGCATGAAGCTGCTGACCGAACGGCTGGAAAAGGCGCTGCGCGACGCGCTTCAGGAGCGCTGCGCCGACCTGGAGATCTGCACACAGGGCTGCCGCGCCTACGGGATCCTGAACTTTCCCGAGGAGGAGCGCAAGACGGTGCGCAAGCAGCTCAAAAACGCGCTCGACGAGCTGCTGCTCCAGCAGGCACTCTTCGGCGGCGCACGGCTCACGATCGGGCTGGGCGCGCCCGCCACGGAGATCGGCGGCATCGGGGAATCGCTCGCGTCGGCCCAGCGGGCCGCCGCGCAGCGGCTGGTCGAGGGGACCGGCAAGCTGATCGAGGGCGGCGCGCAGGAGGCGGAAACGCTCGACCGCGACGCGCTGCTCGCCGAGTTCAGCAAGAATTTCGAGGCCGCGCTCGAGGTGCTCGACGCCGACGGGGCCGCCGCCGCAATCGCCGTGCTGCGCACCCGCGCGCTCGGCGCGCCGGGGGCTTCGGGACAGGAGCTCTTCCGCCTCGCGGCGGACGCGTGCAGCGTCTACCTCATGCTGCTGCGCAACCACCGGCTCACCGAGGGGGACACGCAGGCGTTCTACGAGCGGTTCACCGGCGAGGCGGACCTCTGCCCCGACGCGGGCGCCCTCTTCGACACCCTCTCGCGGATGGTCGGAGAGTCGCTCGAGGCGGTCGTCCGCGACCGCAGGCAGTCCGATCGCCGCCCCATCCGCGCCGCCAAGCAGTACATCCAGCAGAACTACCGGAGCCCGCTGAGCCTCGAGGAGGTGAGCGGGGTGGTCGGCTTCAGCGCCGCGTATTTTTCCTCCCTCTTCAAAAAGGAGAGCGGCCAGAACTTTCTCGAATACCTCTCGGAGGTGCGGATGAACAAGGCCAAGGAGCTGCTCAAGGAGACGAGCCTCAGCGTCGCGGCGGTATGCGAGCAGGTCGGCTACAACGACCTCAAGCACTTCACCCAGAGTTTCAAGAAGTTTACCGGCCTCAAGCCCAACGAGTTCCGCAAGCTCTATTCCTGAGGCGGGGGGACCGATATGAAAAAGAAATTCAACCGCTACCTCTCCCACCGCGTCCTCCTGCTCACCCTCGCGGCGGCGGCGTTTTTCGGCTGCTTTCTGATCGCGGCGGCAGTCTACGCGGTGCGGGACGGCGCCCACGCGCTGCTCGCCGCCGTCGGCGCGGCCGGGTTCGCCGCGCTCTGCTACGCGGCCTTCAAATGGGTGTTCCTGCCCTACCAGGAGACAAAAAAGATCCTCCAGCTCTTTGTGGGCGGCTATACGATGCAGGGCATCTACGACCTGCGCTACCCGCTCAGCCCCGAGATGGAGGACGCGGTGCTCCGCCTGCGCGCCCAGCTCAACACCAACGAGCTGATCTCCGCCACCAAAAAGCAGGCCCAGTACCTCGCGCTGCAAAACCAGATCAACCCCCACTTCCTCTACAACACCCTCGAGGGCATCCGCGGCGAGGCGCTCGCGGCGGGGCTGACGAACGTCGCGGAGATGACCGAGGCGCTCGCCACCTTCTTCCGCTACACGATCTCCAACGTCGAGCACCTCGTCACGCTTGAGGACGAGCTCGACAACATCGAAAGCTACTACATCATCCAGCAGTACCGCTTCGGCGAGCGGCTGAGTCTGACCGTCGACTGCGGGGACGAGGACCGCGAGGTGCTCTACAACTACCGCCTGCCCAAGCTGACCCTCCAGCCGATCGTGGAAAACGCCATCTTCCACGGCATCGAGCGCAAGGTGGGGAAGGGGAGCATCCGCATCAAGGTGGAGGCGACCGAAATGCGCCTCATCATCACCGTGTCGGACGACGGGCTCGGCATCGAGCCCGAGCGGCTGCGGGAGCTCACCGAAAAGCTCGGCAAGCCCGCCTTCGACTATGTCAAGCCGGACGGGGAGAAGAAGGGCGGCATCGCGATCGTCAACGTCAATAACCGCATCCGCCTGCTCTTCGGGGAGGAGTACGGCATCAACATCTTCAGCACGGTCGGCATCGGCACCGACGTGGAGATCAACCTGCCGCGCATCACCCACGACGTGAAGATCAAAGGGGCATAGCCATGAAACAGGAAATCCTGCGGCTCGAGCGGGTGACCCGCCTCACCGACGGCGTTACGCAATTGGACAATATGAACCTCCACATCTTCCAAGGGGAGATCATGGGGCTGGTGTGCATCAACTCCCACGGCAAGGAGGCGCTCGTCCGGCTGATCTGCCAGAACCTGCCCATCCACTACGGCTACGTCTACTTCCAGGAGCAGCTCGTCAACAACTACGAGCACAGCTCGATGGGGATGAACCGCGTGTCGGTCATCGAGCAGCGCAGCCGGCTGGTGGAGGATCTGACCGTCGCGGACAACATCTTCGTGCTCCGCCGCGGCTTCAAAAAATACCTGATCGAGCCGCGCGTGCTCGAACGGCAGCTCCGCCGGTTCACCGACGATTTCGGCGTCGAGATCGACGCGGGCGCGCCCGTCTCCCAGCTCTCCTTCTTTGAAAAATGCGTCGTCGAGCTGCTGCGCGCCGTCGTGACCGGGGTGAAGCTCGTCGTCATCCGCGACATCAGCAACTTCATCTCCGCCGCCGACCTCGTCAAAATCCACCGCCTGCTCCGCCACTGCGCGGCGCAGGGGATGAGCTTCCTCTACATCTGCAACCACCACGAGGAGGCGTTCACCATCTGCGACCGCGTCACCCTCATGGAGGACGGCAAGGCGCTCAAGGTGCTCGACCGCCCCGATTTCCGCGACGAGACGGTGCTCCAGTTCTCCTGCGAGTTCTTCCGCGGCAGCGGCGCGGGCGGTCACGGGGAGGCCCCCCGCGACGGCGCGCTCTCCCTTTCGGGGGTGGTAACCGACCAGATGCGCGGCATGAGCTTCACCGCCGGCAGGGGGGAGTGCGTCGTGCTGCTCGACATGAACAACACCGTGCTCTCCGACCTCGTGCGCCTGCTCAGCCGGGGGGCGCAGCCGCAGGAGGGGGAGATCCTCGTGGGCGGCGAGCGCTGGGCGCGCGACGCCCGCAGGCTCAAAAAACAGCTCGGCTTTGTCGGGGAGGACCCCATCCACACCTCCCTCTTCCGCGAGATGAGCTACCTGGACAACCTCTGCTTCTGGCTCGACCGGCGGGAGCCGGCCCTCTGGCTCAACTCCGCCATCCGCAAGAGCATTGTGCGGGAGTACGAGCCGCTGGTCGGGGAGGACATCCACGCCCCCGACATCACCGGCCTTTCGCCCGCCTCCCTCTACAGCCTCGTCTACTACCGCGCCCACCTGCTCCACCCGCGGGTGCTCTTCTGCGTGCAGCCCTTTTCGGGTGCGGACATGTACCTGCGCCGCCACATCATCGACCTGATCGGCCAGGTCAAGGCGCGCGGCACCGCCGTGGTGCTGCTCGCGGTGAGCATCTCCGACTGCCTGTCGGTCGCCGACCGCCTGCTCGTCGTCGAGCAGGGGCGGCTCAAACGGGAGTATCTCAGCAGCGAATTCCCGCTCTTCCGGGCGGGGCAATAACCCCGGCGCTTCGGCGGCCGCCCATCCGGGCGGCCGCCTTTCGTTCTCCGGGACCCCCACGCACCCCGAAAAACGGCCCGCCGCCCGGACAAAACCCGCGCCGGATGCGTAAAGGGCCGCGCGGCCGCGAACGTCTTTGTCAGACTGCACAAAAATGAATCGACTGATTTATTGGATATGGACATGAGGCATAAAAACTTCAAAAAATCCCCCCCATAAGACCAAAACCGCCCCCCTTACCGTCCGCGGCGGGGGGTGCTATACTGAAACCGTAACAAGGGCCCGGACATGGGAAAGATAGGTGGATTGGATGCAGGATTATATCGTTGAGATGGAACATATCAACAAGACCTTCCCCGGCGTCAAGGCGCTGGACGACGTCTCCTTCAACCTGCGCGCGGGCGAGGTGATGGCCCTGCTCGGGGAAAACGGCGCGGGAAAGTCCACGCTCATGAAGGTCCTGAGCGGCGTCTACACCCGCGACAGCGGCACGATGAAGCTCTTCGGCCAGGAGATCACCACGGACCTCACCCCCAAAAAGGCGCAGGAGATGGGCGTGGCGATCATCCACCAGGAGCTGAACATGTGCCAGCACCTGACGGTCGCCGAAAACATCTTCCTCGGACGCGAGCGCACCAAATCGGGCGTGCTCTCCGAGCGGGAGATGAAGCGGGAGGCGGGGGCGATCCTCGGCCGCCTGAACATCGACATCGACCCGGACATGGTGGTCGGGGACCTGGCGGTCTCCAAGCAGCAGATGGTCGAGATCGCCAAGGCGCTCTCCACCAACGCGCGGGTGCTCATCATGGATGAGCCGACCTCGGCGCTCACCTCCAAGGAGATCGACGACCTCTTCGTCATCATCCACAAGCTCAGGGACGAGGGATGCGGCATCGTCTACATCTCCCACCGGCTGGAGGAGCTACAGCACATCGTCGACCGCGTGACGATCATGCGGGACGGCAAATTCATCACAAGCGTCAACTTCGCGGACACCAACATGGAGGAGATCATCGCCAACATGGTCGGCCGCGAGATCAAAGAGAAGTTCCCCAAGGTCCGCTGCGAGCGGGGGAAGAAGATCTTCGAGGTCAGGAACCTCAACGCGGGCCGGATGGTCCGCGACGTGAGCTTCGACATCTACGAGGGCGAGATCGTCGGCATCGCCGGGCTGATGGGCGCGGGACGCACCGAGACCACCCGGGCGATCTTCGGGGTGGACCCAAAGGAGGGCGGGGAGGTCCTCCTCGACGGAAAGCCCCTCGACATCAAATGCCCGATGGACGCGATCAAGGCGGGAATCGTGCTCGCGCCCGAGGACCGCAAAAAGGACGGGCTGTGCACCAAGCTGTCGATCCGTGAGAACATCGCGCTGCCGAACCTGGATATCCTCTGCAACGGCGCGGGCGTGGTGAACGCGAAGAAGGAGCGGGAGATGGTCGACCGGACGGTCAGGAACCTGACCATCAAGCTCCCGAACGCGGAGGTCAACGCGGCGAGCCTGTCGGGCGGCAACCAGCAGAAGGTGGTCGTCGGCAAGTGGCTGGCGCGCAACTCCCGGGTCGTCATGTTCGACGAGCCGACGCGCGGCATCGACGTCGCCGCGAAGGTGGAGATCTACAACCTCATGAACGAGCTCAAGCAGAACGGCATCGGCGTCTTCTTCGTCTCGTCTGAGATGCCCGAGATCATGGGGTTCGCGGACCGCATCATCGTGATGTGCGACGGCAGGGTCACCGGGGAGCTGATGGTCGGGGAGGCCACCCAGGAAAAGGTCCTCGAATATGCGACCCGCTTTGAAAACAAGCTGCAAAAGGACCGCGCGGCCACCGCGTGACGAAAGAATAGTTGGGAGCGTTCGATATGGAAAGAAAGCAGAGTCCTCTGAAAAAACTCTTCGCGATCCGCGGAATGGGGCAGGTCGTCACCGTCACCGTCGGCCTCGTCATCCTGTGCATCGTCTTCGGCATCCTCAACCCCATGTTCTTCTCGGGGAAGAACGTCGGCAACCTGCTTAGGCAGATCGCGCCGATTCTGATGATCGGCATCGGGCAGTCCTACGTGCTCATCACCGGCAACATCGACCTTTCGATCGGCTCGGTCGTCGGCATGAGCTGCATGATCTCCGCCACCCTCATGACCAAGGGGGTCAACCCGTGGGCGGCGGTCGTCATCACCTTCGTCTGCTGCATCGCGGTCGGCGTCCTCAACGGACAGCTCGTCGCAAACTGCAAGCTGCCCCCCTTCATCGCCACGCTGGGCACCATGACCATCGCGCGCGGCATCGCGCAGATCGTCAACAACAACTATAACACCGACTCGATCGGCGAGGGCGCGCAGGGCTTCCGCGACTTCTTCTACTACGGCAAGCTCGCGGGCGTCTACAACACCATCTGGATCGCCATCGTGCTGTGGCTCGTCTTCAACTTCGTCCTCAGCAAAACCCGCACCGGCCGCCACATCTACGCGGTCGGCAGCAACATCGAGGCGGCGCGCCTGTCGGGCGTCAACGTCATCACCTCCACCACCAAGGCCTACGTCGTCAGTTCGATCTGCGCCTGCGTGGTCGGCCTCGTGACCTGCGCCACCAGCGGCATGGGCACGATGGACGCCGGCAACATGTATGAGATGTACGCGGTCGCCGCGTCGGTCATCGGCGGCGTCTCCACCCTCGGCGGCCAGGGCATCCTGCTCGGCACCGTCATCGGCGCGTCGATCTGGGGCGTGCTCCAGAACGGACTGCAATTCGCGGGCGCGCCGGTCGCCATCCGCAACATCGTCATCGGCATCATCGTCGTGGTCTCCGTCCTGCTCGACGTCGTCGTGCGCAGCGGACGCAAGCCCCGCCGCAAAAAGGAGCCCGCCGCCGCAAAGGCCGCCTGAAACCCGAATTAAAGCGGAACTGCTTTAAGGATAAACTGGGACAAAACGTTAGGAGGAATTCGAGAAATGAAAACCAGAATTACCGCGCTGCTCCTGTGCTTCGTCGTTGCGCTGGGCCTGTTGGCCGGCTGCTCGAGCGAGAAACCCGCCGCCGAACCCGCGGCTCCCGCCAGCACCGCCGAACCGGCCCCCGCCGATACCGCCGAGCCCGCAGCGCCCGCCGGCAACTACAAGGTCACCCTGATCACCATGGACCAGATGGACCAGCACTGGGTCAACGTCGACAAGGGCTGCAAAGAGGCCGTCGCCGAGCTGGGCAACGTTGATTACAACTGGCTCGCTCCCGACGTCAAGGACGACGCCAAGCAGATCGAGTGCATCAACAACGCCGTCGCGGGCGGCGCGCAGGCCATCCTGCTCGCGGCCAACGGCCCCGACGCGGTCACCGCTTCCCTGAAAGAGGCTGAGGCCGCCGGCGTGAAGATCGTCTATGTCGACTCCGCCGCCGATTATCCGGGCGTCGCGACGCTGGCCACCGACAACAAGGCCGCCGGCACCACCGCGGGCAACGAGATGATTAAGGCCTTGGAAGCCGCCGGCATCACCGAGGGCAAGATCGGCATCGTCAACGTCAACGCCGCCACCGCTTCCACCGTCGCCCGTGAAGAGGGCTTCCGCGCCGCCTTTGAGGGCACCAAGTTTGAGATCCTCGAGACCCAGTACGGCGACGGCGACGCCGCGAAATCCAAGGATATCGCCGCGAACTACATCACCCAGGGCTGCGTCGGCATCTTCGGCGCGAACGAGGGCTCCACGGTCGGCACCGGCAACGCCATCCAGGAGGCCGGCGGCACCGTCATCGGCGTCGGCTTCGACAAATCCGACACGATCCTCGGCCTCATCAAGAACGGCTTCCTGCTCTGCACCATGGCGCAGAATCCGGACGTCATGGGCCGTGAAGGCGTCAAGGTCGCCGTCAAGGCGCTCTCCGGAGAGACCATCGACCAGACCAACGTCGACACCGGCGTTTCGGTCCTCAACAAAGACACCATCTAATCTCCCAATTCTCTCCCTGCGCGCGGTTTTCCGCGCGCAGGGAAACCCATCCCCGGACGGAAGGTTTCCCATCTGACGCCGGGGAAGGAAACGGGCGGCTTCCGCTGGTCGGGGGCCGCCCATGGATTTTTGCCGCGCGGCGGGCGGTAAGGATTGCCGGGGCCGTCCTGGCGGCGGTTTTGGATTTGCCGCGCTGCGCCCGGCGGGGCTTTCACGGGAATTGCCGCCCGTGGGCGGCAAGAATTACGAGCGCGTTCCGCTGCGCCCCACGGGTTCCTTTTCGGACGGACGAAAAGGAACCAAAAGTCCGCTCAAGGGGAC
>NZ_JANFZX010000007.1:0-94073 GCF_024461615.1 Anaerotruncus sp. DFI.9.16 | reverse complement strand
CAGGTGGAGCAGGTGCAGCTGAACAATCTTGCCGATATGAGGATCGATGAAGACGCCATTTCGGAGTTCCGGCAGCTGAGCCGCTCGTTCAACCAGATGCTGGAGCGGCTGAACAACGCCTTTGCCGCCCAGCGGCAGTTCACCGGCAACGCCGCCCACGAGCTGCGCACGCCGCTGGCGCTGATGCAGGCGCAGCTGGAGCTGTTTTCCGCGGAGCATCCCGATGTGCGGCCGGAGACGGCGGAATTCCTCACGCTTTTGCGCGAGCAGACGGAGCGGTTGACGCAGATGACCAAGACGCTGCTGGAGATGAGCAATTTGCAGCAGGTGGCGCGGAACGAGCAGATCCAGCTCGCCCCCATGGTCGAGGAGATCTTCACAGATCTCGCGCCGCTGGCGGAGAAGCGAAGCATCACGCTGGATGCGGCGGGCGACGCCGCCCTGACCGGCAGCGACGCGCTGATCTACCGCCTGCTCTTTAATTTGACGGAGAACGCCGTCAAATACAACCGTCCCGGCGGCTCGGTGCGGGTCGAGCTTGCGCAAGGGCAGGAAAAGTGCATCATTCGCGTTTCCGACACCGGCTGCGGCATTCCGGAGGAGTATCAGCGGAGCATTTTCCATCCCTTCTTTCGGGTAGATAAATCCCGCAGCCGCGAGTACGGCGGCGCGGGACTGGGGCTTTCTCTGGTGTGGGAGATCGCCAATCTCCACGGCGGCTCCGTTTGGGTGGAGGAAAGCTCGGACAAGGGCACGACCATCGCGGTAGAGCTGCCGGCAGGGGCAGAAAACGATTCCCCCGGCGCGGATATCCCATAACGGTCCTCGGCTGACTCATGGCGATCGTTTTTCAACCTCCACAACATTACCGCAGCAGCTCTCGATCAGCTCCCTGTCATGGGTGATCACGAGAATGGTTCTGCCGTTCCGCTCTTCGCTTTTCAGCCTTTCCGCAATCAGGCGCATATTTCGCCCATCAAGGCCGCTGGTAGGCTCATCGAGTATCAATATCCTGCGGCCGGAAAAGATGGCGCAGGCAATGGCAAGGCGCTGCTTCTGCCCGCCGGACAGGGTGGACGGGTGCGCATCCCTGTACTCGTAAAGCCCAAACTCTTTCAGCAAATGTCTGGCACGGTCTTTGTTTTCTTCCGTCAATTCGGTATTCAGCAGCAGCTCCTCCGCCACGCTTGCCGTAAAGAACTGCGTTGACGTGTCATTGCCGCAGTAATAGATCTCCCTGCGCCGGACTGCCGCTCTTGCTTTTTTCCCATCTATCAGGATATGACCCCTTGTATGCTTCGCCAGCCCGCAGAGGATCTGCGCAAGTGTGGTTTTCCCCGCGCCGTTTTGTCCCGTTATGGCGGTCACGCTGCCCTTTGGAACGGACAGCGAAATATCCTCAAAAATGACTTCTTTGCGTATTCTTTTCGAGAGCCCTGCTGTCTTCAAGACGGCAGGGTTTTCGTCTAATACGGAGGGAGCGGGAAGGCTCTTTCCCTCGTGCGGAGAGCGCAGCCCCATGCCTAAGATGTCTGCTTCCGGCAGAAGGAGTAAGTCCCGTGGTGCATACTCGGCCGCTATTCTACCCTCCCGCAGATATAAAAACCGGTCTGCGATCCCCATCAGCCAGTCGATCCGATGCTCCGTGAGGAGCAGGGTAAAGCCCTGCTCCTTGAGCTGCCGAAGGGTCTGCGCAAGCTGCCTCGTCCCGGCGGCGTCGAGGTTGGCCGTCGGCTCATCGCACACAAAGACCTTTGGCTTCATGGCATATACGGACGCAATGGCCGCCCGCTGCTTTTCTCCGCTTGAGAGGACGTCAACTGCCCTGTCTTTCAAATGGGACAGCTTCAACGCCTCTATGGCGGCGTCCGTTCTCTCCCGTATCTCCCGGGCGGACAGGCCGTAATTCTCGCAGGGAAAGGCCACCTCTCCGGCAAGCTCAGCGGAAAAGAACTGGCTTTTGGGGTCCTGAAAAACGCTTCCCACCAAACGCCCGATCTCCCATGTGGAAAGCCTTGATATGTCCTTGCCGTCTATCCGCACACTCCCGCTGAAAACTCCGGGATAGTAGGACGGCGCAAGCCCGTTGACAAGCCTTGTCACGGTGGTCTTGCCGCAGCCGGAGAGTCCCGTCAGCACGACGCATTCGCCGCTTTTTACCGAAAGGGAAATGTCCCGCACACCTCTGTCCGAGTTTTCGTATTGAAAGGAAGCGTGTGTAAGCTCGATCATGCCATGCTCCTTTCCAAAACCAAATAGGAAGCCGTGACTATCGCACATGCGGCTGCCGCGATGTGATCCCGCGCCCCGGCCCTTTTCTCATAATAGCTGCCGCGCACGCCCGGGCGTTCCGCGCCCCTTGCAACGGCGGAAACGGAAAGCTGATCGGCAAGCTGCAATACCCGAAGAAGAAACGGAACCAGCACATACTCCATGCTCTGCACGGGATGTGCGAGCAGCTGCCCCGCCGCGGTCAGCCCTCGGTTTTTCATCGACCTGCCTACCCCCTTTAGCTCCGCCCGCATGGTGGGGAAGAAGCGAAAGACCACAAGAAGCCCGAGAATGAACGGGGTGGGCATACGGAGGCGGGATAAGAATGCGGAGAGCATCCCCGGCGGCGTGGTGATCAGATCCCATGACACCAGAAAGATCGGCGACAGATTCCAGAACATCAGCACATAAAACTCCGAAAAGGCCGGCATGCGCAGCCCATGAAAGCGGATGCCGTAGAGCAGCAGCGCCAGCAGCAGATAAAAGCAGCCATAGGACGCGGCAAGTCGGAAGTTCCGCTGTAAGACGAGATAAAGAAGCGCCCCGCCGGTCAGGATGCAGGTGAGCAGCACATTCCCGCCGATAGTCACTCCGGCAAAGACGCACAGCAGTGCCCACAGCTTGACCGACACCGCAAAGGATGCGTCCGCTCTCATAGAACGCCGGCCTTCTTAAAATGCCTGCGGATCAGCCGACTGCCCACCATGCAGCCTAAAAAGCCCATCAGCGTCGTGAACAGCAGAATAAAGGCCAGCCAGCCGGGAGAGGTGTAGTAACGCACATAGGAATCGATATAGCTCTGCTCCATGCCGCTTGCCAGCGCAAAATCATAGTAGGTGTCCCAGAAAAACCAGATGGGCAGCAGATTGACCCCGTTGTACAGCAGGCTCGCCGCCGTCCAGGCGGCAGTCAGCCGTTTCGGTTTTTGGCAGGAGCCTTCCTTCCAGAGAATCACCTCGCAGATGACGCCCGTGACGATAAAGTAGGGGAGCAAAAACCAGTTGCCCATCAGGAGAAAAATCACGCCAAGCAGCGTCATATAGATCAGCGTCACAAACCGCTTGCCGATCCGGCTGACCATGAGCATATAGACCGGCGCGCAGAGGAACATGGTGATCCCCACCGACAGCACCATGCTGACAAAGTCGTTGGCCATGCAGACCATGTTGATAACGAGCTGGATCACGATCAGCACCGCCGAAAGCAGCACCGTTGTAATAACATCCTTAACAGACCATTTATTTGTTTCTTTCATAAACGCCTCCTTGTTTTCGACACTTTGTTTTCCAATATTACACTTGGAATCCTGTTTATCTCGCAACTTTCTACGCCGTCCACGCCATGCTCTCGCTCTGGAGCTGCGCCATGTGGCGGAACAGGCCGTTCTTTTTCAGCAGCTCGGCCGGAGAACCCATCTCAACCACGCGGCCGCCGGAGAGCAGGACGATCTGGTCGGCGTTCATGACGGTACGCATACGGTGCGCGATGATGAGCACCGTCTTATCCTTGATCAATCCGGACAGCGCCGCCTGCACCGCCGTTTCGTTTTCCACGTCCAGCGAGGCCGTTGCCTCGTCCAGCAAAATCACCGGCGCGTCCTTCAAGATGGCGCGGGCAATGGAGATGCGCTGCCGCTCGCCGCCGGAGAGCCGGGAGCCGTTTTCTCCGATCAGGGTATGGTAGCCCTCCGGCAGCTTGGATACGAAGGCGTCGCACTGCGCCGCCTTCGCCGCCGCCAGCACCTCCTCGTCGGTGGCGTCCCGCTTGCCGAGGCGGATGTTTTCCATCACGGTGTCGGCAAACAGCACCACATCCTGAAATACGATGGCGTAGTTCTTCAGCAGTGCCTCGCCGTCCACCGTGGACACGTCCACGCCGCCCAGCCGCACCGTTCCCTCCGCCGGATCCCAGAAGCGGGCTGCCAGCTTGGCTGCCGTGGACTTGCCGCCGCCGGAGGGGCCCACCAGCGCCGTCACCTGCCCCTGCTTCGCCGTAAAGGAGACGTCTCTTAGCACGTCCTCTTTTTCCCGGTAGGCAAAGGTCACGTGCTCAAAGCGGATGTCGTAGCCGTCGGGATCATATTCGGTCAGTCCGGTCATGCGCTTTTCGCTCTCGATCTCCCGCATACGCTCGATGCGCACCTCGCAGGCGAAAACCGCGGCCATGTTGGCAAACATGGAGCCGATGGGGTCATATACCCGGGTGGCGGCGATAAGGAACATCAGAAACGGGATCAGCGCCAGGTCGCCGCGGCTCATCAGCGTTACCCCCGTGAGGACGGTGGTGGCAATGCCCAGCTTTAAGAAGGATTGCGCCGCCGTGACTACGGAGCCTGTGAACAGCTCGCCCCGGATGGTGTCCCGCTCCGCCTCGTCCAGCCTGCGGTTCAGGTCAGCGATATACCGCGCCTTTTGGTTGCACGCCTTGATCTCCGGCGCGCACTCCAGCACCTCCTGCATGGCGTCAGTGGCCGCGCGGCGGGTGACGAGACCCTTCGTTATATGCCGCTTTTCCATGCGCCGGGAGAGATAGACCATCAGCAGCGACGCGGGCACCACCCACAAAAGAGCCAACGCCATCCGCCAGTCGTAAAGCAGCATGCCTGCGGAAATCAGCGCCGTGGAGAGGAGCGCGCCGTGCATGGCAGGGTAAAAGTGGGAGAAGGCCTTTTCCAGCGTCTCCGTATCCCCCATGATGGTGGTGGTCAGGTCGGTCAGGTCACGGTTTCCGAAGAAGGACAGCGGGAGCTGGCGCAGCACCTCCGCCAGCCGGATGCGGCGGTTGGCGCTTTCCCGGTAGGTAGCTTCGTATAAGGCTTTGTATTGGATCAGGAAGGTCACAAAGAGCGCGGCGAGGGCAAGGACGCCCGCGACCAGAAAGCGCGTAAGCCCCGTCCTTGGGTCTGTGCCGTTTGTCAGCGCCTCTACGATGCCGGAGAGTGTCGTGGCCAGCACGCCTACGGGCAGCATTTTGCTGATGTTGACCAGTACGGACCAGAACACGGCGGACACATAGTCCCTTGCGCCCTTCTCCGTCATGGCGTATTTTTTGCTGATGCGTTCGATCATGCTGCACCTCCTACCTTCCACTGCGCGGCCTTTTGGTATTCCTCCCACATGGCGGCGTATACGCCGCCCTTTTCAAGAAGCTCGTTGTGCTTTCCTTCCTCGGCGATCTCGCCGTCCCGGATGACGAGGATGCGATCCATGTTCCGCACCGTGGACAGGCGGTGGGCGATCATCAACACGGTCTTACCCTTCATCAGCGCCTCGAAGGCCTTTTGTATCTTCGCCTCGTTCTCGGGGTCTGCAAAGGAGCTGGCCTCATCCAGCACCACGATGGGCGCGTCCTTTAAGATCGCCCGGGCCAGCGCGATTCGCTGCATCTCGCCGCCGGAGAGGTACACGCCCTTGGCGCCGATCACGGCGTCCAGCCCGCCCGGCGTCTTTCCCAGAATATCGCCGCACTGAGCAAGCTGCGCTGCCCGTAATATCTCATCCTCTGTGGCGCTCGGCCGAGCGGCGCGGATGTTGTCGCGGATGCTCTTCTTAAACAGGCGTACCTCCTGAAAGACAAAGGAGATCTGCTCCATCAGCTCCGCGGTGGGGATGCTGCGCACATCCCGTCCGCCCAGGAGCACCGCCCCTGCCTGCACATCGAAAAAGCGCGGGATCAGCCGGGCGATGGTGGTCTTGCCGCCGCCGGAGGGACCCACCAACGCCCACGCCTCCCCCTGCGGCAGATGGAAGCTCACATTCGTCAGCGCGGGCCTGTCCGCGCCGTCATAGGAAAAGGTGACATTCTCAAAGGAAATTCCTCTGTCCGCGGGCTTGCTTCCGCTGTCCGCCGCAGGCTCGGGAAGGGGCGACTCCCGGAGTATCGCCTCCAGCTTGTTCACTGCCTCGGCGGCCTCCATCTGTGCGTTGACCGCGTACATCAGCCGCTCCATCATAAAGGCAAGCTGGGGCGCGAAGAAAATGTAGAATACCAGATCGGCCAGCACTGCCCAACCGTCTGCCGCTCCGCCTACGAGAACCATCCCCAAGGGCATGAGAAGCAGGAACATGGCGTTCAGCACTACTGTAAACAGGGTGTAGGGCATACGGCACATCATGGCGTAGCCGCTGGCAAGGTCGCGGTAGCTGAGGATGGCGGTATGAAAGCTCTTGAAGGAGTAAACCGTCTGCTGGAATACCTTCACCACCGGGATGCCCCGGACATACTCCGTGGCCTCGGCGGAAATGCGCTCTCCGGCGCGCTGGTATTCCTCAAAGAACTTCATGCCTCTCCCGGTCATCATGGTCATCAGGCAGACAAGCCCGATGATCATGGGGATCAGGCAGGCAAGCCCCATGCGCCAGTCAAAGACGAAGAGCAGTCCCACCGCCAGTATCGGCGTTACGATTCCGCCCACCGCGTCGGGGATGGTGTGGGCAAGGAGCGTTTCTGTCAGCGCCGCGTTGTCGTCGATCTGCTTGCGCAGCCGTCCCGTGAGGTTGGCGTTAAAGTACCCCAACGGCAGGTCAATGAGATGAGCGGCCGCCGCCTTTCGCATATTCGTCGCCACCCGGAAGGCCGCAAGGTGCGTGCACATAAGCCCGGCGAAATAGATCGCTGCGCTCAGAAGTGCCGCCGCCAGCGCATACCAGCCGTAGCGGGCAAGCCCTGCCGGAACGCCGCCTCCCGGCGTTAAAATGCCCCTGGCCGCGTACCAGACAAAAACGAATGGGAAAATGCCGACCGCCGCCGAAACGCCGGACAGCCCGCAGCCCAAGACGGACAGCCACTTATGCCCTCCGGCGTATTCCAGCAGCCTGCCCAGCACCGGCGGCTGCTTTTCTTTTTTCTGTTTGCTCATATTCCGTGTTCCTTTCTTAAAATATATGGATTTGGTGGAGGATGTGCCGCATCGGTTAGAGGCGACTAACCAACAGTTATTTTTTTAAGGCTCATTCGAGCCTTAAAAGTCCGCTCCAGCCGGAGTGGAAAAAGATAGCCAGTTCATCAACGTATTTCATGGCTTCCTCTCTCGGCATGTTGTGGACGATGGTTTCACACACCGCCGTAAAGTAAGCTCTTGTGATCATGTGATGAAGCTGACGAGTCATGCTCCCGGAGAGCATACCGTTTTTTCTGAGGAGGGCGTAGTATTCTTCGGATCGATCGACCTCCAGTTCCACCAGCACCTCGATGAAATCCGCGTAGCCCGTTCCCTCCGCCCGGCAGAGGATCAGCTTGAATTCGTCGAAATGGTCGTACATGAACGCGACAAGCTCGTGCAGGTGTTGGGTGGAAAGCTCCAGACTGTCTTTTGCTCTCCCTTCCGGGATGAGGTCAAAATAATCATCCTGTGCCGCCTTGAAGCGGGTGAGCAGCTCCTTTGCGGTCTCACCCACAAGGTCTTCAAACAGAGCGGTCTTATCCGGGTAGTAGCCGTAGAAGGCACCCTTCGTGAAGCCTGCCTCCGCGACGATTTTATTCAGAGATGCGTCCTTAAAACCTTTTTCCAGAAATTCTTTTTTCCCAACTTCGAGGATCTTCCTTTGGGTTTCCGTTCGTTCCATTTCCTACGCCTCCTGATATACCAGCAGTACATACCACTGGTATATTATAACCGCGTAGATTTGGTTTGTCAATGGGAGTGACACATTTTATACTAAACACATATACCCTTGCTTGGAGGATTCGCGATATTCTTTTGCGCATGGAAGGGAGTTCATACAGCCATATATGGAATCTCCAGCGAAATGCCTGCGGCACTTCGCTGGAAAAGCACTTAAAACAGCAGCTATGGCTGATTTTTTGACTTGCCCTTCATCTCACCCATTCTATCACCGCAAAATATCCTTTGCAACGCAAATGGTTCATCGGAGTGCCGCCTGCGCGAGGCAATCTCTGACCGCTTCACGAATGGCATCGCTGGTAAATGTTGCGGATGAAACGGCATCCACATCCCAAGTCTGCGCCTCCACGATCCGGGAAGGGAGTTCATCTATTGCGCGGTCTGAGATATTTACTGTTTCGCTGTGAGATAGGACATGTACAGACAATATGCTACTCCCGTCAAACTCTACCTCTACGGTAACCGGACCGGAATAACCTTCAGCGGAAGCCGTATAAACGCCCGCCGTGTAGATGTCTCCCGATTTGCCGCATCCTGCGCACAGCAGCAGCGCACCCACCAGCACGGAGAACAGCACTGATTGCACCCCTTTTTTCATGTGTTCGAACCTCCTGTTTTTTTGTTCTGCTCCGTTATCCTGAAGGGGAGGCATACCGGAACATTTAATACCGGATGTGTAATGACCTCCGCTTCTACATCAAAGATTTCCCGCAACGCCTGCTGGGTAATAACCTCTTGCGGCGTACCTGCGTTGTGCAGTGTCCCGTCTTTGATCGCCACCAAATAGTCGGAAAACATGATGGCATGATTTAAATCATGAAGAACCATTACGATGGTAACACCATTTTCCCGGTTGAGGCGGCGCAGAAGGTACAATATATCCAGTTGGTGCGAGATGTCCAAATAGGTCGTGGGTTCATCCAGAAACAGCAATCCGGTTTTCTGCGCCAACGCCATGGCGATCCATGCCCGCTGTTGTTGACCTCCCGAAAGTCTCTCCATTTCTCTGTGTTCAAGGGAACTCATGCCTGTACTGGCAAGAGCCCACTGAATGATCTCCCGATCCTTTTCACCGAGACCGCTCAGCGCCGACCTATAAGGAAAACGCCCGTATTCCACAAGGTCGCCGACTGTGATGCCGGCAGGGGCTTGCGCTCCCTGCGGCAGCAGCGCAAGCCTCTGGGCAACACGCTTTGTCGGCATTTCGTGGATCGCTTCGCCATCAAGATATACTGCGCCGGAATCCGGGGAAATGATCCGGCACAGTGTCTTCAGTATGGTGGATTTTCCAGAGCCGTTGGAGCCTATCAAGGTGGTTATGCTGCCTTCAGGGATTTTTAAGTCAAGCCCCCTGAAGACGGCCTCCCCGTTATATCCGGCAGACAAACCCTTTGCCTGCATATGTGAAAGCATAGACATCCTCCCTTAAAAATACCTGCGGAGCAGGAACAGAAAATACGGAGCCGAAAGCACGGAGATCACGATACCAACCGGGATATCCCTCGGCTGAAAGGCAGACCGTCCCAACGTGTCTGCCAAAAGCAACAGCAGCGCCCCCAGCAGCATGGAGGCAGGCATAAGGGCATGGTGTCTGCCTCCGATCAACCTTCGTGCCATATGCGGCGCTACCAGTCCCACAAAACCGATCCCTCCGCTGACGGCAACGCAGGCAGAGGTAAGAGCCACCGATGCAATCAGGAGCAGTCTTAACTCCCTCTCTACGGCTATCCCCAGAGAAATGGCCGTATTCTCTCCTAAGAGCAGAATATCCAGTATATTCGACTTTGTAAGAAGAAAAGGAACCAGTATGAGCATATATGGCAACAGGGCAAGAACCTGATGCCAGCTCGTTCCCCAAATATTTCCTGCAAGCCATCTTGCCACGAGTTGATAGCTGCTGTTGTCCATGTTCGCGGCCATGATCAGCATAAAAGAAGAAAATAGGGACGCAAGCCCGATGCCGCCCAACAGAAAATATATTGGGATGAGTTTTCCGTTCCTCTTTGCAAAAAGATACAGCAGTCCCGTTGTGCAAAGCCCGCCCGCTATGGCAAATATCGGCTGGTACGCCATGGTACGTATATGCAGTGCAGGGAAAAATGTCAGGAACAGCATAACGGCAAATCCCGCCCCTGCGTTTATGCCCAATATCCCCGGATCGGCCAGCGGATTCCCCGTGACAGTCTGCATAACGCATCCGGCAAGTGCCAGACCCATCCCACATAGAACGGCGAGGACGATTCTCGGAACGCGAAACTGCGCTACGACTACGGAGGCTCCATCCGTATGCGGTTGGAATATGCTGTGAACCGCAGTCGAGAAGGAAATTCTTGCGTAACCACTGTTAACGGATAAGATAGCCGCAGCTACAATCAGGATAAGAAGACCGTTGAGGATAAGGAGCTGTCTGGTTTTCTTTTTCATAAGACCATGCCCTCCTTCCTGAAAGTAAGCGCAAAAAAGACGGGCACGCCGAGGATGGATACCAGTGCGCCGACAGGCGTATCAAAAGGGGCGTTTATCATGCGCGCCGCAATATCCGACAGCACCAGCACAACGCCGCCCATGAGCGCAGACACGGGAACCAGCCTGCGGTAATCACCGCCCACAAGAAGTCGGGATATATGCGGCACAATAAGCCCGATAAATGCGATGCCTCCCACGAGCGATACACTGGCTCCCGCAAGCAGCAACACCACAAGCATACCGAAAAGCCTGACCGTGCGGACATTTACGCCCAAGCTGGCGGCGCTATCTTCTCCCAGTGCCAGCGCTGATAGTCGGCTCGATAAAAGTAAACCAAGCGCACTGGCTGAGAGAATCACCGGGGACAGCATTTTCAAGCTTTGCCATGTCACGCCGGACAAACTTCCCGCGCTCCAGAAAGAAAGGGATTTCACGATTCCAAACGCCAGAGAAACCGCCTGACTCAACGCGGTAAGCAGGGCTGATACAGCAGCGCCTGCCAGAATGAACCGGAAAGATTCGGATCTATGTTTGCCGGCGCCGAAACCATAGACCATGAATACCGCAAGAGCGGCTCCGGCAAAGGCGGCGCATGTTTTCACGATGTCTGGTGCGGCGGGAAACAGAATTGCGGACAGTGCAACAAAGAAACCGGCTCCCGCATTGATCCCCAGAAGGCCGGCGTCCGACAGGGGGTTTCTGGTAATTCCCTGCATCACAGCGCCGGAGAGAGCGAAGGCCATTCCTGTCAGCCCGGCAGCCAGCGCCCTGGGCATACGCATTTCCAACATAATCATTCCAACACCGGAAGCCTTAGCGGGGGACATAACCGTTTCCGCAAAGACCTTGAAGCTACCGCCAGCAATGCCGGTGCAGACGGAGAGAACCATTGAGAACCCAAGCAGCAGCACCAATGCGGCAAGAATAATCAGAAAAGCCGGCGCGGAGCGTTTGTATCTCTCTTGTCTCTGCGATATTCCCGCAACCGCGCCTGTTTCCTTACTCAACGTCCCCATGGTTCAGAATCGCGTTCGCGAGCTTTTCCAAATAGAGTTCCTTTCCCATCGCCGTAAAAGCCATATTATACTGATCTTCGTTGATACCAAAGTAAACGTTGCCGGCTTTGACCGCTTTCATATTCTTCCACACGGCAAGGTTCCCCGTGTCTCCAGCTCTGCCGTCGTCGCTAAAGAAGAAGATGTGATCTGCATCGATCAGGGAAAAGTATTCCGCATCGACCACTTCACCCCAGACATTCTCCGGTACTCCGGCTGATGGTGTGAGTTTCAGCTCATCGTAGACAAGCTCACCCGGCCCGCCGCTGCGATAGATGTAATAGGAACCAAAATGAACGGAATTGGCCTCCAATACAGCAAAGGTTTCGTCCCCAATCATATCCCTGATTCTCGCCGCAAGCTCCGCAGCTTTGACGTCGTAGTCGGCAAGCCATTTTTCTACGGCTGCTTCTTTATCAAACCACTGCCCCAGTTGCTTAAATCTTCCGCGCCAGTTAACATAGCTTATGTCATCATCGATCATGACCGTGGGAGCAATAGCCGCGAGTTGTTCATAAACCTTCTCGTGGCGAATATTCATAATGATCAGATCAGGCTTTAACTCCGCGATCTTTTCGAGGTTCAGGTCTCCGGTAGAAGAAGACCCGGAGTAATTGCCGACAACCTCAATACCTCTTTCGGCAAAAAGCGTTGTCAGATGTTTGGGGACAGACACCCCATCGAACATGCTGGTATTAGCCGAGGCAATTACCTTCATATCCAGAATAAGAAGTTCCTCTGTCAAGCCAGCTACATCAACGATGCGCTGTGGATTTGCCGGGATGGCAACCTCGCCCTTCATATCCGTTACCGTGACGGTATCCGAGACCGATCCCTGCGGCGTGGTATCCGTTCCAGCACAGGCTGCAAGAGCAAACACAAGCACAAGGCACAACATGAGCATTGCGGATTTTTTCATTCTGATGACCTCCTGAGTAATAAATCTTTAGTTAGAGTAAGCTAACCAACGGGCGCGCATAGCGAAATAACAGAACAGCTGAGTCTTTTAACCGTGTGGGGTCAACCTTTTCTAACCGCCTACCATTATACAGTCGGCGAAAGGAAAAATCCCCCCGAAAACGCCATGTCTTTCCCCTAAAGCGCCATGATGCTCAGTGCAGTAATAGAATAATTCATAAAGCTATGCTATAATCAGAATCATTGCTCAATAGACAAACCGGAATTTATGGAGGTGTTTTTTTGCGAGTATACAAAAGCAAAGAAGAACTCAAAGCTGAAATCAATAAAACTTTTGAAAAATATATTTCGGAGTTTGATAGCATACCAGAAGCCTTAAAAGATAAGAGGGTTGATGAGGTTGACCGGACCCCGGCAGAAAACCTTGCCTATCAGGTGGGTTGGACAACATTGGTTCTTAAATGGGAGGAAGATGAAAGGAAGGGGCTTCAAGTAAAGACGCCGTCGGACGAATTCAAATGGAACCAACTTGGCGAGCTGTATCAGTGGTTCACGGATACCTACGCTCATTTGTCTCTTCAAGAGTTGAAAGCCGAACTGAACGAAAATGTCAAGTCTATCTGCGCAATGATTGATTCGCTCAGTGCGGATGAATTATTTAAGCCGCATATGAGAAAATGGGCTGATGATGCTACAAAAGCAGCTGTATGGGAAGTTTACAGGTTCATTCACGTTAATACTGTTGCTCCTTTCGGAACTTTTAGAACTAAGATCAGAAAATGGAAAAAGGCGGCGCTGTAACTTCCGGTTCATCAAGCCAATATGCCCTTAAAACACGAGCGGCGGGACAGCCTTTATCTGTCCCGCCGCTCTGCTTTTTCAGCGGTCAAAGTTTTACTTATGCGTAGGCTCGTTTACAGCCCCGCGCGAATGGTTAATTCCGCCCAGCACTAACATCAATGTGTATGCCGCTGCTGAGCAACTCACATTTCAAATGATATAGTTTCCACTGGGCAAGATCTTCCTCGAAATGTGCTGCCTACTATTCTGGTTTTTCAAGGGAAGATGCAATCTTTGTAATTTCCATCCAAGTAACCACAAGAGAATACACCTGTGTCTTTGCTCTTATGTTTCAGAATGGTAAGCTCCGCTTATATTCACTCGGAGTGCATCCAAACTTTTTTCGGAAGGCGTCGCTGAAATGGCTGATGTTGCTGTACCCCACCAACCCTGCTATGTCTTTCACCTGAGCATCGGGCACAGACAACAGTTCGCAGGCGTGCTCCATGCGGCGATTTAACATATATTGATATATGGTGATTCCATAGTGCTTTCGAAATATCTCACGAAGTTTGGATTCACACATAAAGTGCTGTTTGGAGAGCTCCGCGATGGTCACGGGTTCCAGAAATCCCTCATCTATCTGTCGCCTGACCCGAAGTAACGTCTCGCTATCCGCCCAGCTCAACGACCCCTTCACAGCAACAGAATTCTGATCCATCATCTCGTTCGCAAAGGCTGCAACAAGTTCCAGTATCTTTCCTTCTTGATACAATGACTTTGCACAATCATTGTAGTTACACTGCAATATCTGGCGTATTGTGGCTTCTATGGTAGCGGTGATTCTATGTTTTGGTGGAGTTTTACCCCCGCTAAAGGCGGTGCAAGCCTTTTTCTTCTGCAAACCATCCATCACAGAGCGAAACCGACAGGGATGCAGGTTCAGCCCGACACCTATATATCTCTGTCCTGCCTCATAGATATTTTCCGCATCAAACAGACCGCTGCCGTATACGCAGCAATCTCCCTTTTCCAACAACGTTTTTTTGTTTCTGCCCGAAGCCTTCCACTCCAATGCGTCGGAAAGAGAGAAAATGACGGAAAAAGAATCCTTATACACTTGCTCCCGCAATACTGTGTCCCTGTAAAACATTACATCGCAGATATACATCTCGATATTGGGGCACGGTGAAATATAGCGGAAATATCCTTCTCCAATGTCGCTTGGCAAAGCAACCTGATTGTCTTTCATAATACCGCAAAGCTGCTGCATTGCGGGGGAGAAAAAGTCGCTGCGATCCGTTTGCCCATGAAGAAAATCATATTGTGCTTCTTGCATACCAGGCCACCTCCTCCGACACATGATTAGACACTTTTATGCAAATTGGTCCATTCCACCTTTCCAGTTCCAGTTCTGCACACTGGTTAGCCTGCTCTAACCAGTGGATGAAATAAAAGGCAGACTGCCTGTACGCAGTTTGCCTCAAATCCGACGGCACAGCGCCTGTAAAAAATATTTTACCATAAGCGCGCAGGGATTTCAATGTAGAACACCAGGCATCCCTGATTTTCCTGCGAATTTTCCGTTTGCCCAATGTCATCCGTGTGCCGAGAGGGAAGGCCTCAGTGCTTTCAGCGAAAAAATCAATCGATTCAAACACGTTTTCTTATTCGGCTTTACGTCTACTCAACACAGAGCCTCTCTGTTCACATGTCTTGGATGCTTGAGCATATTCTTTTTCAATACTCGCCATACAGCGCAAGGCAGGAACACCGCAAGAGGTGTCCCTGCCTTTTCGGATAGGCTGTTTGGCAAATGCAACCCGCGCAATCTGCCGCTAAAGTTACCGTCAATGGCAGGCATCATTTTTCATTCCACCAATGCCTTGCCCAGAGCGCGGCAGGCTTCAAGCGCCGCGTCGTCGGGAGTCTCCGTGCAGATCACGCTCTCGCAAACGAGGTTCACCCCTGCGCTGTCGCAGTCACTCTCCCAGGTACGCATCCACTCGCCGTCGCCCCAGCCGTAGGAGCCGAACAGCGCCGCGCGCTTGCCGCCGAGGCTGTGCTTGCAGGCATCGAACATGGGCTGGAACTCCATTTCCTCCAGCACCTCGGCGCCCATGGCGGGGCAGCCGAAGGCGATGGCGCCGTAGGCATTCAGATCGCCGGGTGCGACCTCGGCGGGCGTGAGCAGCACAGCCTCTGCGCCCGCGGCGGTCATGCCCTCGGCAACGGCACGCGCCATCGCCTCCGTATTGCCCGTACCGCTCCAGTAAATAACAGCAGTTTTCATGTTTGTAAGTTCCTTTCTTTTCATGATTTTATATGATCAAACCGCGACGGCAAGCTGCTCCAGCTTCAAGCCGCTTTGCCAGAGTGTGCAGTAGATCTCCGTACATTTTTTGTATTTTGCGAACAGTGAGCGCGCCTTTTCCTCGTCGCCGTAGACCTTCCAGAGCCCCGCGCACTTGAAATCGTTCGCACGGTGGTCGATGAAGCCCTTTACATCCTCCGGCGGGTAGCTGAGAAACAGCCCTACCTCATGCGGAAACTCTCCGCTCTCGTCTCCTTTGAATGTTTTCCGGTTAGCATACTCTAACCCTATAGCCCTTGAGAAGCCGCCCGAAGGCGGCTCTTCAAAAATCACCGACTGCCGCCGTGAACGGGCGTCATGGTTCTCTGCCAAGTAAGCCTCGGATGCAGACCGGCATTGCTGATGTCATCGCCGCCTTACTTCCTTCCCACCAGCAACGTTGAGCCGCGAAGCATCAGGCGTTTGGCCTCCTTCGGCGTCATAAAGCTGCCATCGGTCGTGTCCATCAGCTCCACGCGCTCATAGCCCATATCCCTGAGCTTTTGGACAAATGCCTGCATATCGCCGTATCTACCGGGCGACATCAGGTCGTGGATGGCAAACGTTCCGCCCTTTTTCAGCACACGTAACGTTTCCAACAGAAGCGCCTGCTTGTCTTTCCCCGCGATATTGTGATAGACATAATTGCTGGTCACCGCGTCGAAGCTCTCGTCGGGGAAATCCAGCTTCACTGCGTTCCCACGTTGGAACGAAGCGTTTTTCACGCCCTCCGCAGCAGCGTTTTTTTCGCACAGCGGCAGGCTGAAGGAGGCGTATTCCTTGCCCCAGCGGTCGATGCCGACCATTTTTCCCTGGGGATTGCGCTTTGCACAGGCAATGGTCAGCGCGCCGCTGCCGCAGCCGATATCCAGTCCCACGCCGCCCTCCGGCAGCGTGATATGCTCCGCCGTGCCGTCAATGATCTGCTTTGAGAGCTTGCGCTCGCCGTCATAGGAAAAGCTCCGATAGGCATACACGCACCACTGGGTGTACTTTGCACAGACGACAAAGGCGACTCCGAATACCACGCCCAGCACGACGCGCAGCTTTCCGCTCACTTCGATGCCGAATACGCCGAAAACCAGCAGCAGCGCAAGCGATAGTGCTGTTCCCGCAATGAGCGAAAACATCATTCCCTTGGGGATCCAGTTTTTGTAGTCAGGCTTCATTCTTGGACTCCTTTCTTTTCTAACGGTCCTCATGCGAAAATCCCTGCGGTCGTCGCCGCGTCTCAGCGTTTTCGTTCGATGCCGGGTGCAGACCGCGTCATAGGTAATATCATAGCTGTCGCAAAAGCAGCGGCACCTCCGCGCCTATCCCAGCGCCACATCCAGCGTCATCATGACGCTGAAGCCCACGGCAAAGAAAATCGTGCCGATGTTGGAGTGCTTTCCCTGCGACATTTCGGGGATCAGCTCCTCCACCACCACATAGAGCATGGCGCCCGCCGCAAAGCTCAGCAGATACGGCAGCGCCGGGATCACAAGCTGCGCCGCGAGAAGCGTCAGCACTGCTCCGACAGGCTCCACCACGCCGGAGAGCACGCCGCCGAGAAACGCCCTGCCCTTGCTCTCGCCCTCCGCCCGCAGGGGCATGGAGATAATTGCCCCCTCGGGGAAATTCTGAATGGCGATGCCCAGCGACAGGACAAGTGCGCTGGCCGCCGTGATCTGCGCGTTCCCCGCAAGGAAGCCCGCGTACATCACGCCCACCGCCATTCCCTCCGGGATGTTATGCAGGGTCACTGCCAGCACCATCATGGTGGTGCGGCCGAGCCTGCTTTTCGGGCCCTCCGCCTGATTGCTTCCCACATGAAGGTGGGGAATCAGATGGTCGAGCAGGAGCAAAAACAGCACGCCGACCCAGAAGCCGACAAATGCAGGAAGGAAGGACAGCCTGCCCATGCCCTCCGCCTGCTCGATGGCAGGGATCAGCAGACTCCATATCGACGCCGCCACCATCACACCGGCGGCGAAACCCGCAAGGGCGCGCTGCACCAAATTGCCAAGGGTTTTTTTCATAAAGAACACGCAGGCCGCGCCCAGCGTTGTGCCCAAGAAGGGAATCAGCATGCCGAGAAAGGTTTCCATTTATCTCACCGCCTTTGCGTTGCAGCATTATTTGTTCTTTCTGAACCCCGCCTCATCCCGGTATTCGGGATGTTCCTTTAGGTGTGGGTCTTTATCGCCGCATATAGCATAGTCGCATTTGCAGCCGTCCACACAGGTGGTCGTCCGCACCAACCTTGCGTGGAGCAGCTCCATGGAAGCAAAGTCCACATTGCACAGGGCGGGCATGATGTCCGTAAGGCCGTGCCGGATGGCAAATTCCGCTGCCGGACTCGACGTAAACTCATAATAAATAGGCTTGTCGGTTTCATAAGGTGCAACCGTCATCTCGTAATCGTGCCATTTGTCGCAGCCGCTTTTCGCCCGCACAAACGCTCTGTACATCAGCTTCCTCCAGAACGGCTTGTTGCAGTCCACAAAGCGCAGCCTGCGGAAGATCGGCAGGATCAGGTTTTCTTCCATCTCTTCGATCTCGCGGAAGGATGTGACGGGGTTGCAGACCGTGTAATAGCTCATAATGGCGATGCAGTCGTAGGTGCCGCCTACGCCGTTGTGGAAGTTCCGTTTGCCGCCTAAATCGGTGCGCCAGTCGGAGAGAAAGTCCGCATACTGCCGCTGTACCTGTTCCCATATCGTCTCCCGCTCCGCTTCCGGGTAGTGCAGGGCGATCTTCGCCCGTATCTCCTTCTTGCAGGGCCGGGAATACAGCACATGGCATTTGCGGTCGAATAGGAGCTTCTTGTCCTTCATCTGTCTGCTTCTCCCTCATTTCCGCGCCGTGACGCAGAGCCAGCTTTTCTTTTTGTGTATCTGCACATCGTGAAAGCCCGTCTGCTCCAGATACGCCTTCAGCTGGATGTCCTTGTAGATGGTCATGCCGCCGATGATCTCCGTCCACCTCTCGTCCTTGTCCGAGTCGCCATTGCTCTCGTTGCAGATGAGAAAGTTCCCGCCGGGCTTCAGCACCCGGTAAACCTCCCGGAAGCACCGAGGCAGGTCAGGCCAGAAATAGACGGTCTCAAAGGCCGTGACCGCATCGAACCAGTTATCGGCAAACATCATATCCGCCACGCTGCCTTGCAGAACGGCGCAGCGACCCTCCGCGATGGCGGTCTCGTTGACCTTTTTCGACTTCTCCACGCTGACGGGAGAATAGTCGATGCCCTTGACAATGCCCTGCGGGCATTTTTTCAGAAGTCTCTTCATGTTCGCACCGCCGCCGCAGCCGCAGTCCAGCACTTTGGCGTCCGTCGCGGCATTCAGAAATTGAAGACCCCACCGGGCCACGGCGCCGTGCCCGACGTTCATCATGGCGACCATGAGCTTCCCGCCAAAGCCTACGGGCTTGCGGGTGTTTTCAAAGAATGACATATCACACCTCCATTTTTACACACTCGGCTGAAGCGATCGTACCAACCGGCATCTCTGTCCCAGAAATTCTTTCGTCCTTTCATAGCCGTCCTTTTATCTGCGGGAAATAGCTAACCGATGCTTGTGCGGTTTTGCGGTTAGATGCAGCTAACCGCCTCGCCGTGGAAAAGCCGCACCTCTGCGGCATTTTGTCTTATTCAAATAACTCCCTGCAAGCGCCGCATACCAGCGTTTGAAGCGCCTGCGGGTACAACTCCCCGATCTGCTCCCTGTGGGAGACCGTCAGGATCAATCCCCGAACTGTAGCGGCGGCAAGAGAAACGCCGCGCTTAGGCACGAGGTCGTGTTTCTCCAGCAGCTCACGTATGTGCGCTTCGCCGTCGTGATAATGCTCCCTTTTGACGGGTTCCGGAAGCCTTTGCAGGAGCAGCTTCGCGTCGTTTTCGATGAAAACCATATCGCCGGTGTCGGAAAGCCGCTTGCAAACGGCAAGAACCGCCTTTGCCGTGCGCTCCGATGGCGGCACGCCGCCATTTTCGCTCAACGCCCGGTCAGCTACATTGTAAAGCTCCGAGTGGACTCCCTCTAAAACCGCGAAGAAAAGCATTTCCTTGGATTCGTAGAATTTATAAAAGGAGCCCTTGGCGATACCCACGGCCTTCGTCAACTGATCCACGGAGGTCTTCTTCATTCCTAACGTCACCGCGCAACGTCTCGTTTCCTTCAGCAGCGCCTTGCGAAGCTGTTCGGTTTCGTAATCGGTAAAAGCCAAGACTGTGCCTCCTTGAAATATGACCACTTCGGTTCTTTCAGTCATATTATACCGTGTTTCCTTCAATTTGGCAAGGGGCGGGATAAATATACTGCGTTAAAAAGCAAAAGACAGCGCTTGGGCGGCTATTGCCGCGGAGCAAAATAAATCAGGGGCGAAGTCATTCCCATGAATGTCCCCGCCCCTTTGCGTGTTCTATATTATCTTCGACAGCCTATCTTACGGCTTACTGCGCTGATTCGTAAGGAGTTTCCTGAACAGGCGTGTTGGCGTTTTTGCCCTTGCCCATTACGCAGCTCCACAGAAACACCCCGAGGCAGGCCGCGGCGAAAGCGATTCCCACCGGATATGCAACGGAGGTGGGGAGCTTAAAGCCCTCCTGCGCCATCAGTATATAGGTGCAGGATACGGCGGACATGAAGCTCGCAGGAACCACGGTGATCCAATAGTTCCTCTTCCTGCGGAACAGGTACACGCTGGCCGCCCAAAGGGCGATCATGGCAAGGGTCTGGTTGGACCAGGAGAAATACCGCCATACGATCTGCACATCTACCTGTGTCAGCACCGCGCCTACGGCGAGCAGCGGCACGGTTAGAATCAGGCGGTTCTTGACCGGCTTCTGATCGTAGTTAAACCAATCCGCCAGGGTCAGCCTCGCGCTGCGATAGGCGGTATCCGCGGAGGAAACGGGACAGGCGATAACGCCTATCATGGCGATCACCGCGCCCACGGGGCCAAGCAGGGTAAAGCATATATCGTATACCACTACGGACTGTCCCTGAGAGAGAGCCTCAGCAAGGCCGCCGGTACCGTTGTAGAAGGCCACTCCCGCAGCAGCCCATATCAGGGCTATGATGCCCTCCGCCACCATAGCGCCGTAAAATACCTTTCGTCCGTCCTTTTCCGTCCTGATGCAGCGCGCCATCAGTGGCGACTGAGTGGCGTGGAAGCCGGATATGGCACCGCAGGCCACGGATACAAACATGATGGGCCAAATGGGAGTGTTAGATGGATGCAGGTTTGTCAGGGTGATCTCGGGGATGTGGTAGCCCTTTAGCAGTATGCCGCCGCCCACGCCGAGCGCCATGACGATAAGGCATATACCAAATACCGGGTAAATTTTACCAATCACCTTGTCGATGGGGACGAATGTGGCGATGAAGTAATAAATAAGCACCACGACCAGCCAGAACTTGGTATCCAGCACCTTAGGGGTGAGCATGGCCAGAAGATTGGCAGGGCCGGTAGAGAAGGTAACGCCCACGAGCACCAGCAGCACCACGGAGAACACGCGCATCACCTGAAGCATACCCTTGCCCAGGTAGGTTCCGGTAAGTTCGGAAACGCTGGCACCCTTATGCCGCATAGACATCATGCCTATCATAAAATCGTGGACTGCGCCGGCAAAAATGGTGCCCAATGTGATCCAGAGAAATACGCTTGGGCCCCAACACGCGCCGGCAAGCGCGCCGAATATCGGGCCAAGGCCTGCGATGTTCAAAAGCTGAATGAGAAAGACCCTCGGCGTGCTCATAGGCACATAGTCCGCGCCGTCCGTCATGGCAAGGGAAGGCGGCGTCCTGTCATCGGAGCCAAAAACCTTCTCCGCTATTTTCCCATAAGTGAAAAAGCCTACGATCAAAACCACAAGACATACAAAAAAGCTAATCATTCTTTTTCCCTCCTTATTTTCTTTTTGTACGGTTCCATCTTCCGTTTATCCGAGGTTTTGGGTATTTTGTATTATACATAAAAGAAAAGTTAAGGGAAGCTTATTTGCGCCAAGTGTATATTGCGCTGTGTAAAGTGTAAAATGCGCGGCATAAACGGAGCCAGCACATCGGCTGCCGGCTCAAAGCGTCTCTTTAGAAATCCCAAAGCTGACGCAGGGTTTTTATCTTTTCCCTGCTCACGGGCAGTATATTTTGCTCATAGCCCTGCATTTTAAGGGCAAATCCATTATTGGCCCAGGGGAGGATCTCGCTTATGTAGCTCAAATTGACCAGAAAGCTCTTATGTATCCGGCAAAAGCCGCTGCCGGCGAGCTTCTTTTCGTATTCTCCCAGCAGCGCGTTTTCAACGTAATCCTTGCGGGTGGTGTGGATAACGCATCCCCGTCCCAGGGTTTCGATATATACGATCTGGTCAATATCCAGCAGCACGATAGTCCTGTTGATATTCACCGGCAGGCGGCGCGAGGTATGGAGCTGTTCCCTGCCCTGCCGCGTATCCGCTGCTTTAGCAGCCTCGCCCTCCAGTTCCCTGCGGCACTTTTCCAGCACGGTATGCACCCTCGCCGGGTCAAAGGGCTTTAGCAGGTAATTGTTTACCCCCAGCTCAAAGGCCCTTACCCCGTATTGGGAATAAGCCGTGGCAAAGACTATCTGGGCGGCGGGCAGCAGCTTTCTTGCCGCGGCGGCTAACGTCGTGCCCTCCATATCGTTTAACCCGATATCCACGAACAATATATCAAAGTCATTCTCGCTCATCAGCGCAAGCGCGCTGCTTCCGCTGTCCGCCTCTGATATCTCGCTCTCCGGCATCGTATGCAGTATCTGATATATCAATTCGTTTCTGGCGGAGCGCTCGTCGTCTATCACCGCAATTTTCATACGCTTTCTCCCCCGTTCATCCTTCATACCCATGCTTTGCCTCAAACCGCCCGTCCCTGCGCCGAAATCGCCGCAGGCTCCCCAAGATCCTCGATCTTCCCCAAGGGGATGCGAAAAGCCACCCGGGAGCCATTTTCTGTAACGGTGATCTGTAATCCCCCTTCCTCTCCGTAAAGGCTTTGCAGCCGCTTATGCACATTGAGCAGGCCAACGCCCTTGCCTTGCCCTGCCTTTAAGCTCCGTACCACCTCGTCGGGTATGCCGGAGCCATGATCCGTCACAGCGATGACCGCCGCATCCTCCTTTGTCTCCGCGCTGATGTTTATAATGCGGAAGCCCCTTTTATCCACGCCATAGCGCACCGCATTTTCCACAAGAGGCTGCAGGATAAAAGAGGGCAGGACGCAATCCAGCTCCTCCTCAATATCAAATTCCACAGCCAGCTTTTCTTCAAAGCGGGTCTGCTCCAGCTTGAGATAGTTCATTACCTGATATAGCTCTGTGGAAAGGCGTATCATGTATTGTTCATTCTCCAGGGTCTGCCTATAGTATAAGGACAGGGTCAAAAGCAGCTCTCTGGCTCTGTCCGGGTTTTCGCGGCATACGCTGGATATGGTGTTCAATATGTTGTACAGAAAATGCGGGTTGACCTGATTTTGCAGGGCCCTAAGCTCGGCCCGCTTTCTCAGCCGCCTCTGATAATCCAGATCCGAAAGCTCAAGCTGGGTAGAAAAAAGCCGGGCCAGCTCCGTGACGATTATCAGGTGGGGCTTATAGCCATGCCAACGCTTTTTCACGATGATAGCCAGTGAGCCCACCACCTTGTCCTGCTCCACGAGCGGCGCGGCGATCACCACATTACCCTCCAGCGCCGGACAGAAGATCTCCCGCTGATCGCCTTGGGCGGTATATATCTCCATCAGCGCATTTCCCGTCCGGATTGAGTCGGGTATGGGCGCGATGAGCGGGCAATGCTCGAGCGCCTCAAATTCGCCCCCTCCGCCGACCTTTGCCAGCACCTCCTTAGCGTCAGTTATCATGACCGCCTCGCAGTCGGTGGAGCGGTGGATTATCCTCACCGCCTCCGCCATATCCTCCCTGCTGTGCAGTCCGTTTCTTAAATGTGGCAGGCTTTTTTCCGCAATGGCAAGGGCTATCCTCATTTTCTCACCGTACAGGCTTTCCTCCATCAGAAAAATACGGTTGAAGACCCCGATAAATACCATCATGCCAAAAGAATTCATCAGTATCATGGGAAGGGCTATCTTCTCCACCAGCGCGATCGCCGCCGAGTATGGCCTCGCCACCAAAAGGATGATGGCCATCTGCCCCATCTCAGCCACCGCCGTGAGTAAAAACAGCTCCCCGCCTCCGATTTCCCCCGCCTTGAATTTGCGGGAAAACGCAGCCCCTATGGCGCCCTCCATTATGGTAGACAGGGCGCAGCTTACCGCAGTAAAGCCGCCGATGTCGAAAAGATATCGATGGATCCCTCCGATCAGGGCGGCTCCGACGCCCACGTACGGGCCGCCCAAAAGCCCCGCAGCCATCACGCCGATGACGCGGGTGTTAACGATTGCGCCCTGAATAGGCACCCCGATATAGGTGGAGCAAATGCTGACCATGCCAAAAATCAGGGAAAGCCAAAGCCGGCTGCGGAATGTCTGCTTTTCCTCCAGCAGGAGGGCCCTCACCGGTGGCAGATTGGTCAGCATGGTAGCGATCAGAACGAGAAGCCCTATATTGAGAAGCAGGTTAAAAAGCATGCTGTCCGCCATTATCCGTTCTCATCAGGCAGCTCCGGATCTTCCTTGGCATTCTCCGTCGCGCCTGCCTGTTCCTTAGGCGTCCCATCGCAATTCCTGCCCATCCTGCAATAATGCGGACAGCCGCCGCAGAGCTTGCCGCCCGCCTTCGCTCCCTTTTTTCGGGAATCCTCGATGAGCCAGTAGGCTCCACCTATCAAGGCAAGCACCGCTATCATCACGGCCCAGTCTACCGGGGTCATATTTGCAAATACGCTCATCTTCTCTTTTACAGCACCAGGGAGGGCGCGGTGTATACCCGGGCCTTCAGCTCACTGTTGAGCATATACAGCCCCTTGCTGTCTCCGCCGAACATCTCCATCTTTGTGATGAGGTCGGCGGCGTTCTTCTCCTCCTCGCCCTGCTCCTTGATGAACCAGTCCAGCATCTGCATGGCGCGGAAGTCCTTGGCCTCGTACGCGGCGGCGTAGATGGCGTCGATGCTGGCGGTAACGAGTCTCTCATGCGCCAGCGCCTTTTTCAGCGGAGTCATGTGGTCACCTCGCTCCCACTCCGGCTTTGCAATGGCCTCAAAGGTGACGCCCTCGCCGTTGTTCTGCAAATACTGATAGAACAGCATGGCGTGATCCCGCTCCTCCTGCGCCTGCACCCGGTACCAGTTCTCAAAGCCGTCTAAGCCCACGGAGGCGTAGTAGTTGGCAAAATCCAGATACAGATAGGCAGAGTAGAACTCCTTGTTGATCTGCTCGTTGAGCAACTTCGATACGTTTGCGTTCATAGGTCTCCTCCTTCAGTGTTGTTTTCTTCCTGTCCCCTGCAATCGGGACAGATATACCGGATTTTAAGATCATACGAGAGGATCTCCCGTCCCAGCGCCCGTTCGATCTGGCTCTGCATATCCGGCAGGTGAACGTCTGCGATTTTCCCGCACCGACTGCAAATCAAGTGATCGTGCCGCTCCGTTCGGTCGTACCGGTCCGGCGAACCCGACTCCGTGATGCGGTGCAGCAGGCCCTCCTCTGCCAAGGCATTCAGATGCTTATACACGGTGCCAATGGCGATACTGGGATGCTCCCTTTTCATCTCCAGAAACACCTGCTCCGCCGTGGGATGCTGCTGCAGCTCCGTTACGGCGGCCAATATCTCCTCTGCGTATTTTGGCATACTGCCAACTCTCCAAATACAAGAATAAGTCTTATTCTTTTGCTTTTATTATACCTATATTTTTTTCTCTGTCAACAGTCACAAGGGTCTTGCGCCCCAAAATTGCTTCAAAAACCTTGACAGCCTAAACTGTATCTGTTATAGTCACAGTATAAACTGTATCAGCGATAAGCACAAATGTTTTGGAGGTGTATTTATGCGTCAGATATTGCTTTTTGCGCTTCTTGCCGCCTCGCTCGCGCTGCTGAGCGGCTGCGCGCTGTCCAAGACAAAAACGGACACGGCGGAGGACATGACAGGCAAGGCGGCGTATCAGAAGATCAGCGCCGAGGAAGCCTATGAGATGATGGCTTCGCAGGAGGTCGTGGTGGTGGACGTTCGCACTCGTGACGAATACGACGGCGGACATATTGAAAACGCCGTCCTTGTGCCCAATGAGAGCATCGGGAGCGAAATGCCCGAGACGCTGCCCGATAAGGATGCGACGCTGCTGATCTACTGCCGCAGCGGCCGCCGCAGCAAGGACGCCGCGGAAAAGCTGCTATCGCTGGGGTATCAGAGAGTCTACGACTTCGGCGGCGTCATCGACTGGCCCTACGAGCTTGTGAAGGAGGGATAATTGTGGACAGTTCTTTTAATCTGGCCGTCCACGCGCTGGTCTGCCTGAGCCACAGCGGACGCTCCCTCAGCAGCGAAGCGCTGGCGGAGAACATCTGCACCAATCCCACCCGCGTCCGCCGCGTCATGGCGGGGCTAAAAAAGGCAGGCATGGTGGAGACCCGGGAGGGCTTGGACGGCGGCTACCGCCTGACGGCAGACCCGGCGAGCCTTACCCTACGGCAGGTGGCGGAGGCAGTGAATACCCGCTTTGTGGACTGCGCGTGGCACAGCGGCGACATTGACCGGAACTGCGCCATCTGCTCCGGCATGGCGGGCGTGATGGACACGCTGTACCGGCAGATGAACGAGCAGTGCGCCGCCTACCTCTCGCACATTACGATCACAGATATTGAAACACAACTTTTTGCACAGAAATAGGAGGATTTTACGATGCTTACCATTACGACCAACAGCTTTGAAAACGACGTTCTCCGCGCGGACAAGCCCGTGCTGGTGGATTTCTGGGCCCAGTGGTGCCCCTACTGCCGCCGTATTGCCCCGGCCTTTGACAAGGTGGGGGAGCAGTACGCCGACACGCTCATCGCCGGCAAGATCAACTACGACGAGGAACCGCAGCTCATCCAGCGCTTCGGCATCGACACCATCCCCACGCTGATGCTCTTTAAGAACGGAAAAGCGCTCGGCTCCATTGTCGCGCCCGCCTCCAAGGCGGCCATCGAGGCGTTTATCAAGGAAACGCTGGAGCAGTGAGGACACGATTATGGAGCAGATCTATGATATGATCGTCATCGGCGGCGGTCCCGCCGGATACACCGCCGCCCTGTACGCCGCCAGAAGCGGGCTTTCCACACTGGCGCTTGAAAAGCTCTCCGCCGGCGGGCAGATGGCGCTGACGGAGCAGATCGACAACTATCCGGGCTTTGAGGACGGCATCGACGGCTTTACGCTGGGCGAAAAAATGCAGCAGAGCGCGGAACGCTTCGGCGCGGTGACGGAGCTGGCGGAGGTGTACAAGGCAAGCCTTTCCGGGAAGATCAAAACGCTGGAGACCAGCGAGGGTGTCTTTCAGAGCCGCACGGTGGTCATCGCCACCGGCGCGTCGCCCCGCTCCCTAGGCGTTCCCGGCGAAGAAGCGCTTGTTGGAAAGGGCGTTCACTACTGCGCCGCCTGCGACGGCGCGCCCTATCGGGGCAAGACCGTGGCGGTGGTGGGCGGCGGCAATTCCGCCGCGGCAGACGCCCTGACCCTGTCCCGCATCGCAAAAAAAGTCTACCTCATCCACCGCCGGGACAGCCTGCGGGCGACGAAGGTCTATCACCAGCCGCTGATGAACGCACCCAACATGGAGTTCTGCTGGAACAGCACCGTTTCCGCACTGTTGCACGAAAGCCGCCTGACGGGGCTTCGCCTAAAAGACGTCAACACCGGCGCAGAACGTGAGCTTGCCTGTGACGGCGTGTTCATCAGCGTGGGACGCGCCCCGGCCACGGAGCTGTTCCGAAGCGAGCTGGCACTGGACAAGTCCGGCTATATCATCGCGGACGAATCCACCCGCACGAATCTTCCCGGCGTGTTTTCCGTGGGTGACGTGCGCACCAAGGCGCTGCGGCAGGTGGTCACCGCCGTATCGGACGGTGCGGTGGCTGTCCACTATGCAGAGGAATATCTGGCGGAGAATCGGTAAAGGGGCTGCGAACGATCCTCTCATCGGCAGTTCATGTCCGCAGGCAACACGATTGCGAGCCTTGCCTCATAGGGGTGCAGGGTAAGAGAATTTAAGGAGACAATATATGTGGCTGTTTTTAGGAATTTCTGCGATCATTTTTACAGGATTTAATTTGATTTGCTCTTTTAAAAGTAAAATGAAAAATGGTTTAGATTCGGAGCTATTTCTTTCACTGCATTGACCGTATGTTCCTTTTATTCAGACGGAGCGATGCGTGTGCTAAATGAAGATTGGGGAGGCTTGATGGATATCATGCCAACCATGAGCAAGGCTCTGGGGGTATGTGTAGGAATATCGATTTTATTAAACTCTGTTTCGCTCTTTAGAGAGAAATAACCACATCTCTATCCCAAGGACAACGCCCTCGGCTGCACACGGCAGGTCTGTGCCTTTGCCGTAGCCTACGTGAAATTTGAAAAGCTGAACGCCAATGCTTGTATATGATAAAGAAGCAAACTAAAAATGACAGCTTTCTCTAAAGATTTCACGCATATTTTAGCAGGAACATCGCCGTTGCGGCAAGCAATGCAAATTAACATTCTATGATTTGAAGTCACTTTGCAGCGTTGATGCGCTTTATCTGGTTTTCTCCACAGCTTCAGCGGAGGATAATATAAGAAATCCCCGATCGGAGTCGGGGATTTCTTATATTGGCAGCAACGCGCAGTCCTTAGTCGAGCACGGAGCTTCCGCTATCCGGGTTTGGACGCCAGCCGTCCATAAGCTCGTCGTTCTCCATGATAAAGGGGCTCGCCGTATTCTGTCCCCATGAGGTGTCATATTTCCCCATAAGATAATCGCTCAGCGCCGTTCGGTCCGCAAAGCGCAGCATCCGGTACGGCTCCTGAAAGGCGACCTTTTCTACAAAGTACAGCGTCCCGTCCTCCGCCGTCAAAAGTACGCCAACATGCCCGACAAACAGCAGAGATTCCTCCTCGGTCGGCTTATCGTGGAAGAATACCGTGATGAGGCGGATCCGTTCATTCTCCCGAAAGGCAACGCCGCGGGATGCCCATTCCTCTTGTACGGTTTGCACATGACGCTTGATCTCCGTGGTATCCTCCGCCTTCATGGAGGAATACAGTGCTTGGAAATCTGCAAGGCTGCTTCCGCCCAGCGCATCGGGATCTGCTTTCAGCGTTTCCTCGTCCACAAACAGCACATCTTCACCGGTATTGATTTGAGAGTCCGCGCTCACGGAGAGGAAGTCCCCAAACAGGCTCATGGCGGTGATCCGGCAGTTATAGCCCGGAAACGTCCCGTTCTTCGCCGTCCATTCGTCCTGCATTGCGTAAGGGTCATATTTCGTATATAGCAGCTCCGCTTCCTCAAAGCCATCCGTAAGCCATTCCTGCTTCACGCTGTCATTAAAGCGGTCCACACGGCGGAAAAAGCTCTGAATACGCCCGTCCGACACGCCTGTGTCGGAGAGCAGCTCCTTCAAAAGTTCCCTTGATCCGCTGTCGTTCAGGTTCGTGTACTCGATCCTATCCAATGCCGGTCGCTGCTCGGCCGCGCCGCAGCCTGCAAGTATGGCGGCAATAAGCACAATACATAAAATAAAAATGCCATCCCGTCGTGATCTCATAGTCCTAATCTATCCTTTCTTTGGCGATTGCCCGGTTTGCTGAGGTTATTATAGCACCGAGCCATAAATCTTATGTTAAGATACAGATGCTGGGTTGTTGAAGCAAGCAGTTTTCTTCACTTCTCCGGGTGTTCTGACATGAGAAGTATTATCTGGAGTCGGCGGCGTATAGGAGTATCGAAGCAAAGAACCAAAAAGCAAACGCTCATGAGTGCTTTCAATAAAGGGCGGCTGCGGAGATGTTCCTCTCCGCAGCCGCATTATGGTTTGTCAGCGCTTCAGCAGCACCTTCAGATCCTCCTCCGGCGTGGTGACCGGGGCAATATGAAAGTTTTCCACGAGATAGTTCAGTACATTCGGCGAGAGGAACGCCGGCAGGGTGGGGCCAAGGCGAATATTCTTGATGCCCAGATGCAGCAGCGTCAGCAGGATACACACCGCCTTCTGCTCATACCACGAAAGCACCAGAGACAGAGGCAGGTCGTTGACCCCACAGCCGAACGCCTCCGCCAAGGCCAGCGCGATTTTGACAGCCCCGTAGGCATCGTTGCACTGTCCTACATCCATCAGCCGCGGCAGCCCGCCGATGGTCCCAAGCTCCAGGTCGTTGAAGCGGAATTTGCCGCAGGCCAGCGTCAGCACCACAGTGTCGGCAGGCGTCTGCTTGACAAACTCAGTATAGTAGTTCCGTCCGGGACGGGCTCCGTCACAGCCGCCCACCAGGAAAAAGTGTCGGACGGCGCCGCTTTTTACCGCACCAATCACCTGCTCCGCCACGCTCAGCACCGCGCCGTGGCCAAAGCCGGTCATGACCGTGCCGCCGCCGTTGATGCCGGTGAATGGCTTGTCCTCGTTGTAGCCACCCAGCGCCAGTGCCTTTTCGATGACAGGGGTGAAATCCTTGTCCTCACCGATGTGGGTGATTTCGGGATAGGATACCACCGCCGTGGTGAACACACGGTCGGCGTAGCTCGCCCGTGGAGGCATCAGGCAGTTTGTGGTGAACAGCACCGGCGCGGGGATGTCGGCAAACTCCTTCTGCTGGTTCTGCCACGCCGTGCCGAAGTTGCCCTTGAGGTGTGGGTATTTCTTCAGCTCCGGATAGCCGTGGGCTGGCAGCATTTCGCCGTGCGTGTAGATATTCACGCCCTTGCCCGCCGTCTGCTCCAGCAGCAGCTTCAGGTCGTGGAGATCATGGCCGGTGATGACGATGAACGGCCCCTTCTCCACCGTCAGCGGAACGGTCACGGGCGTGGGTGTGCCATAGCTCTCGGTGTTGGCCTTGTCCAGCAGCGCCATGCACTGGAGGTTCTTTTCGCCGACCTCCATCACGATGGGCAGCAGCTCGTCCATGCCCCAGTCCTCGCCTACGGCAAAAAGTGCTTTTCCGAAGAAGCGGTTTACCTCCTCATCGGCATAGCCCAGTACCATGGCGTGATGTGCATATGCCGCCATGCCACGCACACCGAAAAGGATCAGGGATTTTAGACTGCGCACATCCTCCTGTGCGCTCCAAAGCAGGTGCATGTCATAGTCGTCGTTCCGCCCACAGCGAGAGGTGCAGCTATAGCAGTTGGGCACCAGCCGTGCCTTTTCCGCATGTACCCGGTCAATCAAATCCCGGATAGTCTTTTCGTTAAAGTTCACATTGGTGACAGTGGTGAACAAGCCCTCGATCATCAGCCGCCAAGTCCCCTCATTCGTATCCGGGGCATTATCTACCGCACGGGACAGTCCAACCAGAGCGCCAGTCAGTTGATCTTGAAGCTCCGCCACCTCAGTGGTTTTGCCGCAGACGCCGGCTTTTCCAGTACAACCAGCGCAGCCTGCCGTCTGCTCGCACTGAAAACAAAACATCCTGTTATCCATTGTCGTTCGTCTCCTTCTGCTTTTTAGTTCAGAACCTGCATCTCCGGGTTCTTCTCTCCGAATTTCTCGCGCAGCGCACTGCAGATATCCTCCCGGGACTTGCCCTGCTTCTCACCGTTTTTAATGAGCTTGTACGCCTGAAACAGTGCCGAGGGGCCGATCTCGCTGCTGAAAAAGCCGATACCCTGATTCCATGCCAGCAGCTCGAACACATCGTCCAGCGCGGCGCTCTCCACACCGTGGATATATGCCTTTACCAGCTCCCGCGCCGCCTGCCTCATCCGTCCCGCACCGACAGCGTTGGTCAGGGACAGCAGCAGCCGCGTTTCGTAGGGCAGTACGCGTTTCTCGCTCTGCCATGTGGTCTCCCAAAAATCCACGGCGATCTGCCCCAGCTTTTCATCGATCATGGGATAGTTCAAAAGAGCCAGCGGCTTGAAGGGAGCGGAGCTGTCGCCTTCCTTATTCTCCACACGGCAGAACCAGACATGGAACTCCGCCTCACCCCGCTGCTCGGTGTGGTGCTCGTAGCCCAAACCCTCCATGACAGCGTACAGTGGATGCGGCTCAAAGGTCTGGATGATGTGTAATCCTTCGCCCACCTCCAACACCTCGGCTCGTTTCCTCAGCCCTTCAAAAAAGCTTCCCTGTATATGGCGCACATCCATGGTCTGAAACCCCTGCGCTTTGTCCTTCCAGTTTTCGTAGCTCATACGGTTATTCTCCTTTCCTCACTCGATAAAACCAGACGTGGTATTCGCTGCCGCTCACCTTCTCCGTGTGACGCTCAAAGCCCATAAGAGCCAACACCGGGTACAGAGGGACAGGCTCGAAGGTCTGGATGATATGCAGTCCTTCGCCGTTTTTCAGCGCGGCGGCCTTTGCCTTCAATGCGGGGAAGAAGTCCATCTTTTTGCCCCGCACATCCATCACTTCGAATGTGCCGATTTTGTCCTTCCAGTTTTCATAACTCATAGTCTTTGCCTCTCTTGCAGAAAGCTCACGCCTCCTCGAAGCTGTCCTTTCCCACGTGGCACAGGGGGCATTCAAAGTCCTCCGGTACCTCGCTCCAGGGCGTTCCCGGCGCGATGCCGCCCTCGGGATACCCCGTGCTCTCGTCGTACTCCCAGCCGCAAACGGTGCATACATACTTCATCGTGCGTCTTCCTTTCTTTTTCTAATGATTTTGTTATTCCTCTTTCAGCCGGCCGTCCACCGTGACGGTGACCACCTGCCACGGAATGAATTTCCCGCTCTGCTGGAGCGCTTTTTTCGCCGCCAGTTCCAGCCCGCCGCAGCAGGGCACCTCCATGCGCACGACGGTGACGCTCCTGATATCGTTCTCCCGGATGATCTCCGTCAGCTTTTCGGAATAGTCCACGCTGTCCAGCTTGGGGCAGCCCACCAGGGTGATGTGCCCCTTGATGAACCGCTCGTGGAAGGCGGCGTAGGCGTAGGCGGTGCAGTCGGCGGCGATGAGGAGCCGCGCGCCGTCAAAATACGGGGCGTTCACCGGCACTAACTTGATCTGCACCGGCCACTGGGAAAGGCAGCTCGTCTGCTGGGCTTGCGGCGTTTCCACGGCGGGCGCGTCCTGACGCTGAATATCCCGGGACTGGCTGCCGGGGCAGCCGCAGGACAGGGTCATGCCCTCTTTCCGCATTTTCCGCTGCTTGTTCTCCATGACGGCTTTTTCGTCGTAGGCGGCGGCCTCCCGCTCCACAAAGGTGATGGCCCCGGTGGGGCAGGTGGGCAGGCAGTCCCCCAGCCCGTCGCAGTAATCGTCCCGCATCAGCTGCGCCTTGCCGTCCACCATGGCGATGGCGCCCTCGTGACAGGCGGCGGCGCAGGCGCCGCAGCCGTTGCATTTATCCTGATCGATTTCAATGATCCGTCGTTTCATGTTCAGTCCTCCTGTTGCTTTTGTGCGTTCATTGTACTATACTAAAAGCAACAAGTCGGTTGAATTTTCAACGAAAGAGGACTTTTTATGAAAGAATTTTTTCCGGTGCTCCATACGGCGGCGCTTTTCTCCGGCATTTCCGACGATGAGCTTGCCGCCATGCTCTCCTGCCTTGGGGCAAGGATCGACACCTTTCCCAAAGGCTCCCGCCTGCTCCGCGCCGGAGACGCGGTGGAGGAGGTGGGCCTTGTGCTGGCGGGCAGCGTCCTCATCGTGCAGGAGGATATCTGGGGAAACCGCAACATTCTCTCCAAGGCCGGGCCGGGGCAGACCTTTGCGGAGGTGTTTGCCTGCGCGCCGGGGGCGGTGCTCAACGTGAGCGTGGAGGCGGAGAGCGCGGTGACGGTGATGTTTCTGCGCGTAAGGCGCGTTTTGAGCGTGTGCCCCTCCGCCTGCTCCCACCACAGCCGGATCATCCGCAACCTGCTGGGCGAGTTGGCGGAGAAAAACCTGCGGCTCAACGAAAAACTCACTCACATGGGCCAGCGCACAACGCGGGCAAAGCTGATGTCCTATTTTTCCGCCGAGGCGCAGCGCCGGGGCGGCTACGAGTTCGACATTCCGTTCTCCCGCCAGCAGCTTGCGGATTACCTCGGTGTGGAGCGCAGCGGACTGTCGCTGGAGCTTGGAAAAATGCGGGATGAGGGCCTGCTCGACTTTCACAAAAGCCACTTTCTTCTCAAGGCGCCAGAGACGGGCGGTCTTCCTCCTTCTGCGCGTTAAGAATCTCCCCTTCAAGCCCCCTTTGGGCGTATTGGAAAGTGCGGATACACCGGGCAGAATATTGGGCTTTTACAGAAGGAGAGCGCAACTACGAACCTTCAGAGATTGACAAGGTAGCGTCAGCTCGTACAATCTGATTTGATCATACCCACAGCCGCTTTGGCTGTGGGTATTTTCTATTTGAACTCCAAAAGCTTTGCAGAACTCAAGGAGCCTAATGCCAAATTCAGTATGTCACCAGCTATGAGGAAAACATCCTTTAGAGAAAGGTCAAAACTCAAATGATTCGGCAAGGAAGATGAACAGTGTCCTTTTGCAATGCCGCTTCCGAAAGATTACAACTTTCCCCCTTAACGAAGACTTTAAGTTAAATCTGTTATACTGCTGCAGTCCCCTCAAAAATACAGACAGGAGAAAAAATTGACCGTATGATGAAAAAAAGATATTTCGCTATTCCCATTCTTGCAATCGCGCTGCATTTTTTGCTGTCCAATCTATTATATTTTCTTGTGGAAAGGCTCGTTTTGGATGTTTTTCATATCCCCCCGCAGCAATTTATGAAACACTCATATTGGGGCGAGATTTTGATCTACGCTGTTCTTATCCTCGTATTCTTCACGCTCTATAAACTGCTTTGGAGGAAAGATATAAGCGAACCGCGCACAGCGACAAATTTCAAAGATGTGCTCGGCAGTCTGGTCGTGGGATTTGGCATTTGCGGGATCTCCGGTCTTTGGATCATGCTGGCAGAACAGCTTCCCTCGCTGCAAAAAAGCGTTGAGGCAATGAACGCCGGTGCTGAAAATATTGCCGGCGGAAATGCATTTGGAACATTTATGATTGCGGTGATTGCTGCACCTGTTGTAGAAGAAATTCTGTTCCGCGGCATTGTGCTTCGCTCCATGCGGAAATTCACCCCCGCTTGGGCCGCGATTCTAATATCATCTGTACTCTTCGGTGCTTATCACCTGAATATCGTGCAGGCTGCCTATGCTACCTTCATGGGTATTGCCGCAGGAATACTTTACGAGAAGAAAAAGAACCTGCTGTTTCCCATCCTCGTGCATTTCGCAAACAACCTCATTACTATGCTGCAGGGCTTTGCGCCATCCGAAGTGAATGAACTGATCAGCATTTTCATTCTGATCATGATCGCTCCGGCAGGGTATGTCGTCTGCCGCTCACTTAGGCAGGGCAAAAGAGCAGATAGCGTGTAAGGTTTTTACACAATGTATAAAGCATACAGCGGCACAGAGCAAACTCTCTGTGCCGCTGTTTTTTAGCTTCGTAATAGATTCAGCATGGAAAAAGGAACCGGGGCACAGTAAGCAGCGCCAAAGCCGCGGCAGCTCTTCTTATCTGACCAGGTATTTCCACAGAAATCTGATCCATCTCCATGGTCGCCGATCAAGGAAGCAGGTACACACGGTTGAAATGACCGTCCCCAAGCCTCCAAAGATATTCAATGACCACAGGGCTTGTGTATGAGGAACACAACCCCTGTGGTCAACATATCCAGGACGAATATCCATTATGACGGCAAAAAGCAGAAGCCACGTCGGCGGATCAAAACCACACCTTTGCAGATATTCGACCACGCGCTCCCTTATCTGCTGTTATGGCAGTCGCCTATGAACTGCGCGGTTCGTTGCATCTTCACATATGCCCTTGGAACAGGTGTTGCTCACATATTCGCGTAGTTTTCCGCAGTAGAGCAGTGTGTGCGGCATTCTAAGGAACTGCATCGGCTGTATGATAGAGGAACGTAACTGTTCCGTGCCGTCAACCCGACTTTTTCTGAGAAGCTCTCCGACAAACTCTGAGCAATAATAGCAGCCCTCCTGCTTCCAGACAATATGGAAGTATGCCAGACATAAGCCAATATAGTTGTAGCCGTATTTCCTCCTCCGCTTCCACATCACATCGAGCATTTCTTTGAGTTCTGCGTGTTGTTCTTCTGTGACACTCACGCTCAGAACCAACACCTTGGTTTCGGAAAAACGCTTGAAGGTACCGGTACGGGGCGACTCTATCACAAAGCCGCCCCAAAACGGATTATAGGGATTCCTGCGGCCAAAAGAGTACATCCTCTCTAAATCTCTGGACAGGCTGATGGAGGCGTGGTTATATTCTGCGCCGGTAATTTGTTTAAGGATCCGGGACAGAAGTGTTCCGGTCTGGCTGATTACGATATACAGCTGTTTATTTTGATTGCTCATATGCGTATCCTCACAAGATTATCCACAGTACCATGCTATTGGCATAAGAGGTGCTGCAGGTCTCGAAGAAGTCCGTTTCGACCATGTTAGCGTTGGTGTGCTGGCTGACCCACTTCATGCTCTCTGGCTCGATCTCGAAGCCTCGATGCAGCGTTGGAAAGCCGAGGCTCATTCGGCAGGTCTTTGTGTATACAGCTGCAATTGTTCGACCTTGAGCGTATTCTCCTCGTTGCCGCCGCTTCGGAAGCTCTCCATTTCCGAGCTCCTGATACACATAATAACCTTATCATTGACCTGTAAATCCTCAAAAGAAATCTTTGTAACCTTCTGCGTGGCAAAGTCGCAATAGGCCATAGGAACGGACGAACAGTCGAGCAGACATTCTTCGCCTAAAGTACTTTCATCGACATCGTCCTTTACCGTTATGGTCTGCTTTTCTGTATCGATTTCCGTGATCACTGCGTTGGCGATCAGAAGCGTGTCATCCTTCAATGAACCGCACCCGGACAGGGACAGCAAGAGAGTCAATAAGCACAGAGCGATGTCGATTCCTCTTAAATTTCTATCCAGCAATGTCGTATCCTCCTGTTTTTGCGCTGTGGGACTTATCCAATCTATGAAAAAGACACTTCTTCCGCCCTTTGCGTCAGGCGGGACAACGCACAGACCGCGTACATATAGCCTGCAAGAATCAGCGGTGCCGGTAGCCCGTAAAGCAGCGGTGCCGGGATGATACGCCAAAACAGCTTGAGCACACCGATCTCCGCGCCGTAGGTGAAGAAGTAGTTCGCCTCCGGGCAGAGCGTGAGGCGTAACAGGAGATTGATAAGGTGCGCGCCTACGGCAAGCAAACCAAAGGTCTTGAGGATCCTCGGGATATCCCTGGGGTCGGGGCGGTAAAAGCCCAGCGTCGCCAGACTCAGGCCGCAAACAACAAGGATTGCGTGGGTCACATAGTAGCCGAAAATTCGCGGCATTAACAGCGAAAAGCCGGAGAATAGAGGCTCCGGGAAGAGCAGCGCCATCAGTGCGCCAAGGGGCGCCACAAAGAAGGAAAAGCCCATGATCGAGCGGTTTCTCTTCCACACGCCCAGCGGAATCAGAAACAGATTGATGTTGCACAGGTGCAGCGGCAGCTCATTGAAAATGCTGAAGCCATTGGGATAGTACGCACGGATATACGCTGCGTCCATGGACAGCGAGAGCTTGTAGCCGGCAAACAGCGCGAGATTAAAAAAGCAAACGCCGATCAGATACCGGGAGCGCCGTGCTTCCGGTTTTCCGCGCAGCAGCAAGAATATGAGCAGTACCGCCGTTGCCGTAAGCAAAAGCAGAAGCAAATGCGGCCCGCGAAAGGGCGTAATAGAAAATTCGTTCATTTCACACGCCGGAACGACTTTCCGGTCCTCTCCTCAAGAAATCGTTTGAATTCCTCCACCGTCCCGCCGGTAAGAGTGTGCTTGTCCAGAGGCTGCGCATAGCGTTTTTTCATCAGAAAGATGATGTAGTCCTGCGACTCAGCCAGTGCGTCGATCAGCTCATAGCGGAACGTGGAGGTAGTGGCCGCCGTAACGACGGTATAGGAATCCTCACCGAATGCGACATGATATTCCTTTGTGCCCGCCAGCGCGTTTTTGCGGGCGATCATGCCATTGAATCGATCCTGAAACAGCAGAACGGACAGCAGCATCACCTCTACCAGCAGGGAAGTCACCGTTCTGACATCAAGCGCAAAAGGCTCTCCATCGAATGGAATCAGCAGCAGAGCGTTGATGAAAAAGACGGTCCAGCCGAAGATGGCCCAAATAATGCTTCTCTTTCGCCGCAGCACCCTGCGCATCGCGCGGGCAGCTACGGTCATAGATTGATTTGTGATATCACTGTGAATTTCAAAAGTCATTCATATTCTCTATCGTTGATCATTTCTGTTTTTGCAGCCTGTCTGGTTCCTTGCAGAAGTGTTCCGTCCAGAGCAGGGTATTTATAGATTATGTTATCATAACAGGAATAAAGTTTATGTTAAGTCTGCCTATTCTTTAAGGGGTCATCTCAAATTCAACACACTGCTTTCCTCATGAGAATTTTTCTGCAGCGGGATAAATGACGTCCTTTGTCCGGCTCTTATAAATTGCAGTCAGGCAGCACCGGAATACCTTTCTCCCTGAAATCGTCACGCTTACTATGTATGCAGCGCTATCACGGTATCACGCCAGCCTTGCGTTCACCAGATGGTACCATGTCATCCCGTTTTCTTCATAGGACTGAAATTCACCGATGACGGTGATCTCCGTCCCCAGCTCTGGATAATCGTCTGGGTAGGTGTAATCGCCTTCCAGCACAAACTCCATGCCCTCGGCACAGCAGGCGGCGGCGTCTGAAATGATGCAGGCGTAGGACACCGGGTCAGGCTGTAAAACGCCGTCTGTCACGAGCTGATAGATGGAAAATTCCCCTCTCGCCTTGACGGTCTTGCCGAGATAATGCGCCGGGTCATTGTAGAGCATATTGTAGACCTCGGAGTAGACCATGGTGCTGCTGAGCACCGTCAGATCCACATCCACTTTGCCGGCAGAGGGCTGTGACGGCTTAGATTTCCCCGGCGTTTCCTGTTCATTCGGCGTTGGAATAATCTCAGTCGATGCAGACAATTCTTCATTGGAAGAAGATGCGTCATTTCCTGCGTCCTTTTCGCGGCCTTTCTCGCAGGCGCAGAGGGAAAGCATCACGCAGGCAGCCAGCAGCAGGCAAAAAAGCCGTTTCATCCCGTTTCCCCTCCCCTTGCGCGGCCAAGGGCCGAACAGATCAAAAATGCCAGAATATCCACCGCCACGATGGTAGAACCCACCGGCGTCCCTGCGAGAATGGAGATCAGAATCCCCAGCGCCGCGCAGCTTACTGACAGTACGGCCGAGCAGACCGTCACGGACCGGAAATTCTGAAAAAGGCGCATGGCGGACAGCGCCGGGAAAATCACCAGCGCGGAGATCAGCAGGGAGCCGACCAGATTCATCGCCAGCACAATGACCACGGCAACGATGACGGCGATCAGCAGGTTGTACAGGTCAGCCTTTGTGCCCACCGCCTTGGCAAAGTCCTCGTCAAAGGTCACAGCAAAGATTTTGTTGTAAAACAGCAGGAACACTGCCACGACCACCACGGACAGTCCCGCACACAGCCAGACCTCGCTTTTTGACAGCGTCAGGATGGAGGTGGAGCCGAACAGTGTGCTGCACACGTCGCCGGAGAGGTTGGACGAGGTGGAAAACAGATTCATCAGAAGATACCCGATGGCCAGCGCCCCCACCGAGATCATGGCGATGGCGGCGTCGCCCTTGATCTTCGTATTTTGTCCCGTGCGCAGGAGCAGCACGGCACAGACCACCGTGACGCCCAGCGTCAGGGGCATATCGTCCGTCAGCCCCAGCACAGCGGCGATAGCCATCGCGCCGAACGCCACGTGGGAAAGGCCGTCGCCGATGAAGGAAAACCGCTTCAGCACCAGCGTCACGCCCAGAAGCGACGAGCACAGCGCGATCAACACACCGACAATGAGCGCGTAGCGCACAAAGGGATAGGTCCAGTAGAACGCGAGTTTTTCAAAGATCGCCGTCATTGTGCCGTGCCTCCCTTCTGCCATGCCTGGGGGAACTCGTTCAGGTAGGCCGCCTTGGTGCCGAAAAACACCGTGTCCCCGATGTGCAGGATGTGGCTTGCATATTGCAGCGCCGCGTTCAGGTCGTGGGAGATCATCACAACGGTAATGCCATCCTCGTAATTGAGCTTTTGAATAAGTGCATACATTTCCGCCGTCACCTTGGGGTCAAGGCCGGAAACAGGTTCATCCAGAAGCAGCATTTTTTGCGTGGCGCACAGGGCGCGGGCGAGCAGCACCCGCTGCTGCTGACCGCCGGAGAGTGTCCGGTAGCAGCGTTTGGCAAGGGGTGTGATCTGCATCTTTTCCATGGCGTCCGCCGCCAGTTCCTTCTCTTCTCTGTTGTAGAAGGGGCGGCTGCCGCAGCGCCCCTGACACCCAGAGAGAACGATCTCTCTCACGGATGCCGGGAAGTCCTTTTGGACAACAGTCTGCTGCGGCAGATAGCCGATCTCATTTTTCCTCAGCCCGTCGCCCGTCAAAATTCTGCCGCCGATGGGCATCTGCAAGCCGAGGATCGTTTTCATAAGGGTACTCTTGCCGGAGCCGTTTTCTCCTACGATGCAGAGATAGTCGCCTGCAAAAACCTCAAAATCAAGGTTTTGCAGAACGGGCTTTCCATCGTAGCCGACGCAGAGCTTTTGACAAGTGAGCTGAGCCATCATCCTACCCCCCTTAACCCAGTGCCTCTTTCAGCACGGAAAGGTTCTGCTCCATGGCAGAGAGGTAAGTTGTGCCGTTTGCCACATCCTCAGAGGTGGTGGACTGCATGGAATCCATGGTCAGCACCTTCTGGTTCTTCCCGGCGGTGCTCTGCACAATGGTTTCCGCGAGCTTGTGGTTCTTGCCCTCAATGGTCAGCACGCAGGGCATCTTCAGTTCGTCCACTTTTTTTGCGAGGAAGGACACTGTCTCAAAGCTGGCTTCGCTCTCGGCGGAGCAGCCCGAAAAGGCGGCGTAGTAGCTCAGACCGTAATCGTCCGCCAGATAGCGGAAGGGGAAGCGGTCGCCAAACAGAACGGTCTTGCGCGCCGCGCCGTCCACGGCGGACTGATACGCGCCGTCCAGCGCGGAAAGCTTTTCGATATAGGCGGAGGCGTTGGCGGCGTAGGTATCCTTGTTATCGGGATCAAGCTCCTGCAGGGCGTCGGAGATCGCACCTACCAACGTTTCGGCGTTCTTCAAAGACAGCCAGACATGTTCGTCAGCTTCCTCCTCATGCTCGTGGTCATGCCCCTCCATGTGCTCGCAGATCTCCTCACCGGTCATATCAGCGGGGAAGAAGGTCGGCCAGGAGTTTTCCGGATCAACGATGGCGTCAAAGCTCTCATTGCTCATCCGGATGTGGAAGTGTTCGGCGGCGGCCGGCTCGATCATGTGGTCGTTGAACTCGATATAGACCGGCGCACCGGAGGTTCTATCTACTGCTTCAAAGCGATACATGGCCGCCTTGGTACCGGTAGACCAGTTCTGAATGTAATAGCCGACATACTGATAGTCAGAGCCGACCTTTTTGCCGTCCTCATAGGTGAACTCAATATGGTCGCCCTCGATATCAATGTTGGTAATGTCCGTTTTGTAGCCGTTCTGATAGTAGGTCTTGTACTCGTCGGCTGTCATCTCGCCTTCCTCTGCCATCGCGGCAAACGCGTCATCCAGCGTTCCGTCCAGCGCAAAGGGATAGGCAGACTGCCAGTCGCCCGCCCAGTCGGACAGGCTTCTGTCCTGAACCTCGTCGTCTTCAAAGGTGGAAACTTCCTTGCTGTGGTCGTGGGCATGTTCCGTTTCCTGCATACCCTCAACGGTCTCTTCTGTTTTCACGGAATCGCCCAGCATCTCCAGCAGGTTGATGACCTTCACATTCTTGTTGGCAGCATTTTTCAGGACGCTCTCCACCCAGCCGTCAGACTCACCGCCCACATGGACGAAGAGGTCGCAGTCGGAAATCTTGACGATGTCATCCGCCGTGGGCTGGTAGCTGTGCAGGTCAACGCCGTTGTCCAGCAGCATGGTTAGGTCGGTGTTCTCGGCCTTGTCGCCGAGAATTTCCTTGACCCAGTCGTATTCGGGGAAGATGGTGGTGACGATCTTTAATTTATCGGAATCGGTTTCACCGTTCTCCGCGGCGTTCTTTTTGCCGCAGCCGGCGAACAGACTGACCGCCATGGTCAGCGCAAGAAAGATGGTAAAAATTTTCTTCATCATACAGATAAAATCTCCGAATTTTTGAAAAATAGGCGCAAAAATACAAGGGCAGCGGCAAAGCCGCAAGAGCCTATCCGAAAACGGATAGACTTCGCCCTTGTAAAAGTCCTATTTTAATTTGAAAGCTTTACCTTGAGAGAAACGAGTGTCAGTGTGCCGATCATCTCTGTGCAGGGTAGGATCGCCTTGCACATGGTATATGTAAACGCAGCAGTGATCGCTGCGGCAGCACCGGCAAGCCCCAGAGATTTCAGCAGATTCTCGCAGACGCCGATCTGATGGCAGATGGCGCAGTCCTCGCCGGAGCAGTCATGGTCGGCTTCGACCGCAATATAGATAGCGGAGGACAGCATGACAACGGCCAGCACGGCCGCCAGCAGGCGCGTCATAAAGCAAAGCTTCTTTGTCATGGTCTGTCCTCCCTTCTGTTCGTTATTTTCCCTTGCAGTCCGAGCAGATCCCATAGAGGATCGTGTCGGCTGCGTCCAGCGTGAATTGCTCGCTCTGCGCCAAGTGCTTTGCAAACAGGGCGGCGTTGCTGTCGGCCATGTGAAAGGTTTTGCCGCACTTCACACAGCTCATGTGCAGCGCGCCCTTGCAGCCCTTGGCGTCAAGATACTGATAAAACGCTTCGTGCGACCCACTTTTTGCGCTGCGGCGCACCTTTTCTTCCGCCTCCAACTGTGCAAGGTTTCGATACACGGCGCTGAGGCTGATTTGTTTCTCTGCCAGCGCGTCCGCCATCTGGCGTGCAGTCAGCAGCTCGTCCGGGTGTTCCCCTAAAAAAGCAAGCAGGGCTCTTCGCTGTTTCGTATTATAGCCTGACACCAGCCGCCCCCAATCTGCGAACCATTCGCAGATATTATAGCATCATTTCCCCCTTTGTCAATATCATCCCGCGATACCAGCGTCTTTTCGGCAGTTCAAAATCTGTCAGCGCCAAAAGAAACAGCAGCGCAGCAAAAGCTTCAATCCGGTGGGAGCTTACGCAGTCAAAGCAGTCTGCATCTTACAGCTTCATCCACCGGCTCCAGTTCTTTTTCCGGCGTACAGGATAGATCCCATAGCAGCTGATGCTCCTCGCCATCCTCTGTGGTCAAGCTGCCTAATTCATCCCACCGCAGAATGATTCGATACAGCGTCAGAGCCTCCTGCTCCGTGAGTCTTAATTCCATAAGAGACGACTCCCTCTCAACTGCTTTTCAACGGGAAATCAGCGGTAAACGATACCGTACATTTCATCGCGTCAGCCGCATCTCATTCTCAAACTGCTCCATGGCCTCCTGCCGGCTGGGGACTTGTGCAAGCGTACAGGAAAACGGCTGGCCGAACAGGGGTTGGGACAGTGTCTCCGCCCAATGCGTCAGCACCTCCGGAGTGAGGGGGCGCTCCTCCCGGAGAAAGATCACCCCGTAATAGGGCGGTACAGACGGGGAAAACAGCTGTGTCAGCGGGACGCCGCTCCGGACGGAGGCGTTGCAGAAATGCATCTCCGGTGAAAAAAGCGGATAGTACAGCGCCCCGACGAACCAGTCCTGTTCACCGCTTCTGAGCCGCCTTGCCTGCTCCAGAAAGTGCGGATGATCCGGGTTATCCGGCTCCACAAACTCACCGTCCAGAATGGTCTGGTGAAGGGCAGGGAGGTTATGGAAATCAAAGTGGAAAAAGGGCACCTTTCCCGCCTCGTCCTCGGAAAGAGAAAACTCCGCCGCATGGAAAGGTTCCCAGTCCTTACAGCAGCGGTAATAGCCCCACCAGTAGTTCCAGTCATAAATATGCAGATATTTTTTTGCTTTGCAGTCCATAGATGTACTCCATTCTGACAATGTGGGCACAAGAGGAAATCACGGGAAACTCTCCACCCGGCACCAGCAAAGATTCTTTCCATGCCCGTCCTTCTTGCAAGAGGGACGCTCAAAGGCGGCGCGGTGATCTTCTTATCGGCTCACCGGAATGGAGATCTCGAAAACGGCGCCGGTGTCCCCGTTGCGGGCGCGGATGGTTCCCTTGTGCAGGTGGATGATCTCACGGGTCAGGGCAAGGCCGATGCCGGATTTTCCGCTTTTGCCCATGTAAAAGCGGTCGAAGATGTGCGGCAGGTCCGCTTCGGCAATGCCGTCCCCGTCGTCCTGTATCCGGATGGTCACGTGCCGCTTATCCGCGCGGCAGGTCAGACGCAGCTCGCTGCGGGCATAGCGCACGCCGTTGGATAGGATATTGGTGACTGCTCTGCGCAGCCGGGTATCATCGCAGCTGACCATAACGGGCTCCTCGGGGAAATCCGGCACGATTGCGATGCCGCTGGCGGCGGCTGCCGGCTCTACGGCGCGTATGCTGTCGTATAGCAGCTCCCGAATATCCATCTCTGAAAAGGCAAGCTGCTGCCGCCCCATATCGATTTTCGAGATGTCCAAGAGCTCCTCCACCAGCTCCGTCATGCGGTCGCTCTCCGCAAGGATCACCTCTGCCGCGCTGCCCGTGTCCATGATGCCTGCCTGTATGCCCTCCGCATAGCCCTGTATCGCCATCAGCGGCGTTTTCAGCTCGTGTGAGGCATTCTGGAAGAAGGTCTGCTGCCGCTCCGCTTCCTTCTCAATATCCCTGCCAAACCGGAACCCCAGCAGGCACATGACGGAGGAGATCGCCAGCAGCACCCCAAAGAACGCCCAATTCAGCGTCACGATATATCGGGTGATGGGCCCGATGTCTATGTACATGATATAGGCGTACGGCTTTTCCCAATCGTCCTGCTCCTCCTGCACGGACATGAAGATCAGGTGATGCCTGTCCGTTTTGAAGGTATAGCATTGGTTGAGCGATAGATCCCGCCCCTTGCAGTATTCCAGCAGTTTTTTCTCCAGACGATATGCGTCCCTGTTCCAACCGCTTGATTGATTGACATTATCCAGCTCTAAAAATACGATGCTTGGCGTAAGGAAGTGCTCCTCAGCGTCATTCCATTCACCGTCAAAAAAGGATCCATCGTCGGTATAGGGGATGGTGCGGTTCTGGTACTGTGCCTCGCTGATGAGCGCTTTTTTTGCCTCACGCACAAAGTGTGCTGGTATAATGAGGTTCACCGCCAGCATGAACAGGGCAAAGAGCAGCAGAGCCGAGCAAAGGATCAGGTACACGATCCGCAGCTTGATGTTTTTCATGTGCGCTCTGCCCCCTTCAGCTTATAGCCAAAGCCCCATATGGTGCTTACGCTGACGGTGCTGCCCGCTTGCAGCAGCTTTTTCCGGATACGGCGCAGCGTTTCGTCGGTCACGCGGGTCTCTACCTCCGAGTCAAAGCCCCACACCGCGCTGAGCAGCTCCTCGCGGGAATAGGCCTTTTCCGGCTGCTTCATCATATAGCTGAGCAGCCGCAGCTCGGTCTGGGTCAGCGCCACGATCGTGCTTCCGCAAAGGACGGCGTTTTCCGTAGCGGAATAGCGGATATCCCCGTAATGCAGCTCATCCTCTGCCGCCGCCGTTTTTCCTCGGTCCATCTCCACACGGCGCAGCAGTGCTTTGACCTTCATCAGCAATATCGTTGGACGGAAGGGCTTGGTGAGATAATCGTCGCTGCCTTGGCTGATGCCCATGACGTAGTCCAGCTCGCTGTCCTTGGCCGTAAGCAGGATGATGGGAATATCGGAAACAGAGCGAAGCTCCCGGCACACGGCAAGTCCGTCCGTGCCAGGCATCATAATGTCCAAGATCACCAGCTCCGCGGGCTCCTGACGAAACGCCTCCAGCAGCGCGTCGCCGCTTTCAAAGGAGCGCACGGTATATCCGTCGCTTGCGAGGAAGCTATGGAGCAGCTCCCGTATGCTCTTTTCATCGTCCGCCAAATAGATGGAATGTCCCATGCGTCCTCCCTGAAAGCAGCGCCAAATGCTGCGCGTGGGCGCAGCATCGGCATGATGTTGATTTTATACTATCAGAAAACCGCCTTTCCGTCAAAGGGGGCAGATGCCGCTTTCGCAGCCGGTGTTGCCCCAGATGGAATTGTACAGCTCGCACAGCCGGTTGTCGATCTCCGTAAGACGGTTGTAGTCGGCGATCAGCGCGTCCTTTTCCGCGTCGGTCAGGAAGCCCAGGCTGCGGATGAAAGCGGCCTCATCGTAGTTGTCGAAGTCGTAGTCGTCCGGCAGATTGAAGTACGCTTCATCTACCTTGTCCCACAGGTCGGCGTGCTTTTCGCAGACGCGGTCATACTCCTGCTCCAGGGTGTCGATCTCATCCAGCACCTTGGGGTCGGCCTTTTCCAGGGCCTTCTCGTAAAGCGGCATATTGTCGCAGTCGGGCAGCTTCTCATACAGCGCCTCCATTTGGGCGTCCAGCTCATCCAGCTCCTTGATGTCCGCCAGAAGCGTTTCCTTCTCCGCTTCGGTCAGGGCATTGGTGTTACGGATAAACGCCGCTTCGTCAAAGTTTGTGAAGTCGTAGTCGTCAGGCAGGGCGTTGCAGATTTCGTCCAGCTTTTCCCATAGCGCCGCGTTTCTTTGGAAGATGGCGTCGCTCTTCTCTTCCACCGCCTCGATCTGCTCCCAGATGGCGTCCTCGTTCTCGGTTGCGATGGCAGTTGCAGGCTCTGCCGTGTCAGGCGCAGCCGCCAAAGCTGCGGTTGATGCGCCGATGGCAGATACCATCAATGCCAGTGCCAGCATAAAGCTCCAAACAGTTTTCTTTTTCATGCTATTTTACTCTCCTTTTTTATTGTTTGGTTGTGTATCAACCATGTCCGTAGCATACCAGGGATCGTCTTGGATTTCCCCCGCGAAAGTGCAGGGAAAGTGTCACAAATTCGTCACAGCGCCTGTGTTATACAAGGAACACCCACCCGGAAGCCGACCGATGGGTGTTCGTTTCAATCAATTGTGGTGCTGAATTTGCCCGCCCCCGCAAGCATAAAAACATGAGCTTCTGCTCCCTGCTTGTTCTTTCTCTGGCTTAATCTCCGATAGAGTGGGCTGTTCCGGTGGGGTCATATTGAACCCCTCCTCGGTCCAGCAAATAGACGTGATCCTCCCTTGGCGGAACGATACAGTCTTTCTCTTTATTCGGGTAAAGAGGTTGGTATCACATTATGATACCAACCACTTTTGCTTTATTTGAGCGTATAGAGGTTGGAGGTGTTGCTCCCGTTGGGGCGGTATCGGGGCAGCTTGGCAAGATAGCCGTGCTGCTCCAAATCTGCCAGCGCCCGCTTGACGGTGCTGCGGGAGAGGTTCATATCCCTTGCAATCGTCTTGATCCCCGGCCAGCAGCTTCCCGCGCTGTTGGACCGATCCTTGAGATACATATAGACAGATACAGCCCTGGGCGGTAGGAGCGTGTCGGCATAAATGCTGTCAAAGTAGCTCACCGATCCACCTCCTGCCGGGGAAGATTATACGGGGTGCGCTTGTGCGGCATACGGTCATAGTCGATGTCCTCCGCTACCACCATCTCCTGCACGGGCGCGTCGTGGAGCTGCCCCTCACCCTTAACGGAGCGGTTGGTCTTCTGCTCCGTCAGCTTGAGCGGGTACTTCCGCACGATGGCGCGGGTCAGCGCATCCCGATCGGCATAATAGACCTTCCGAGCCACCTGTTCCTCCACACGGTATTCCTCCTCGAAGGTGATGCCCCATTCGAGGAACAGTCGCAGGCGGGTGCGCATGGGGTGGCATCCGGTCTTCTGCACGATAAAGCTGCCTTTTGGAATCGACTTGAGCTCATCCGCCGTCAGCAGGGGGCGTTCCATCATCTGCAGGCTCTGGCTGGGATCGTTTTTCCCGCGGCTCACGGAGCCGGAGAGCACCGTGCGGCTGCCGAGGGCTTTGGAGAAGGCATCTGCCGCCTCACTGTTAGGAGCAAAGCCGCCGCAGATCACATCCTGGCAGTTGTCCATCAGGATGGATGCGCCTTCTTTTCCGTAGTTTTTTACAAGCTGATCCACTGACTGGATGATTGGTACCATCATCAGGCGGCGAGAGCGTCCAGCACTGAAAAGCGGCAAAATATCAAAGGGCGGCATGGTACCCAGCTCATCGCAAAAGAGAATAACACGATTTTTCAGTTTGCCGCCGTTCTCATCCGCTACCGCGAACAGCTCACGGGAGAGATTCTGGATCATCAAGCCAGCCATGAAGTTCTTCGTCTGATCCTCCTCCGGCAGGATGAGAAAGATGGCGGATTTCTCCGCAGCGAACATTTCAGCGTCAATGGCACTGTCGAAGCACAGAATTTGCTCCAGCTCACTATCGAGGAACGAGTTGAGCCGGGACAGCACCGTGGACATGACTGATGCCATCGCCTGCTCGGAGCTGTTGAGTGCGGCGCCTGCCAGCCAGCGCGCTTTGTGCTCGGACGGCAGCTTATCCATGAGCAGTTGGAAACGGGAGCGTCCCCGCGCACCACGCGCCGGCTCCAGCAGATCCTGCACCAGCTTGAATACCGACACGATGTGCCGCCGCTCCTCCGGGTGCTCCTCATCCGGTGGCAGAAACTCTGCAAGCAGCAAGATCGTGGAAGACAGCAAGCCCTCCGCCGCATCGTAGAAGAAGGCGTTCTGCCCGTGGTCGGAGTTTCCCTCCGGGCTGACGATGGACTTGGCAAGGATCTTGGCGTACTTTTCGGCTTTGGCGCGGGCAGCGAGGTTATCCGGTTGCTTTCTGGCGATGTCCATATAGCGGTTGATGAGCGTCAGCAGGTTGTTGCCGTCCGAGCGGGTGGGATTACGCAGGTCTATAACGGAGATATGCTTATAGCCGTAATACTTTTTGGCAATAGAGCCGTAGTTGCGGGCGAGATCACCCTTGGTATCCAGCGCCAGAAAGCTCATGCCAGACGCGCAGGCATATTCAAGGTTGGGATAGAGGAAGAATGCCGTCTTGCCCGCGCCGGAGGCGGCGATCATCAGGCAATGGATGTCGTCGCTGTCCACCAGCGCAGTCAGTTCATCTTTCTTGCCCTTGCAGCCCAGCACCAGCCCCTGTTCTGCGGGAAGGCTTACTCCCTTGCGCCAGTCTCTGACCTTGAACGGCACGTGGGCATAGGTCTGGCGGATCTCCTTATCGGTTGCCCAACGCGCCGTGCCGTGCTGCCCGTCACCCACGGTGCGGGACTTGATGCCGCTGAGAGTATAGTGGTAGGACAGCATAGAGAGTCCACCGATGACAGCGAACATCCCCAGCCCTGCCGCGACCAATATTCCGATGTTGGAGCTTTTGATCGTGTCCCACATTGTCAGCAGAAGGTTTGGCATAGCTCGCTCCTTTCCATGTTGTTTTCCTGTTCTGCCTTGAGATCATCGTTCCAGTCCTTTTGCTGCGGTACGAGTCGAACTGCATTGAGATCGTGTTCTTCCAAAAGCGCAGCCATACGCTCACTGGCGGCATGACCGGCAGCGTCATTGTCCAGGCAGAGGTACACCTGCCGGAGCTGCGGGAGCTGCCGCAGCATCTCCAGTACGGGGATGGAGGATGCCCCGCAGCAGGCCACATAGTTATGCTCCTGCCACCCATCCGGGAAAAGGGAGATGTAAGAGAGCAGGTCGATAGGGGCCTCGAAGACATAGAGTGTGTCATCGCCGCCGAGATAGTGAAAGCTGTGCTGCGGGTCGCTGCCCTCAATGTTGCCGCGATAGCTTTGCCCCATGGTATACAGCCCACGCTTATGCCCGTGACGGGGAACGCCGTGTTCATCGAATCCGACGAACACGGCGTTGTGGTATTCCTTTGTCCCGTCCTTGGATCTTTCACAGCTCTCGTAGATGAGCCTCTTGCGCACAAAGGAATTGAGTATCTCGCGGTCGATACAACGCTTTTGCAGCAGGTAGGCATACACACGGCGCATGGACTCGCTCTGCGGCGGCAGTACGAAGGGCTTTGCAGGCGCTGGCACCTTCTCCTTTGCCGCAGGGTAGCTTCCGCCGAGATCATCGCCGAGGAGCAGAGACATGGCGTCCGGGTAGCTGAGTCCATAGAACTGCTTGACGAAGCTGATGGCTCTGCCGCCCTGCTCGGTGGCGTGATCGAACCACTCGCAGCCGCGGATGGTGATGCTGTGGTCGCTGGCAAGGCGTTTGTCCCTGCCGGATGTGATGAGCTTTTCTCCTCGGCGGCGGAGGAACTCCTCCAAGTCCACCGACGCGGCTCGTTCTTTCTGCTCGGTTGTAAACGGAATGTACTTTGACATAGTCCCTCCCTTATTGTGTCTGTTGCGTCAGTCCGCGATCCTCATGGTCATCCGCCTTGTGTCCCATCGCCATACGCTTCTCCTGCAATCTGCGGCGACGCTTCTTGTCGATCTGCATTCCTGCATAGATGGCAGGCTGGGCGGCGTTCTCGCGGAATATGCGGCTCATCTGATGGAGCATCCGAAGGATAGCGGTTCCCGCCGCCGCACCGGAGAAGTCCTCCTGATGGTCAATGAAATATTGAGCGTAGGTGTTGCCCTGTGCCGCTGCCTGTGCGAAATAGCGCAGAGCTTCTTCGCGGTCTGCTTTTACCTCCTGTCCCAGCAAATAGAGCTTTCCCAGCGTGTATTGGGCAAACGAATTCCCTTGCGTGGCAGAGCCCTTCAGAAGCTGAATGGCCGCATCTATATCCTTCGGCACACCTTCCGCGCCGGTGAGCAGCAGCTTGCCGAGCCGGTATTGCGCGTATGGATCGTTCTGCTCCGCTGCCTGCCGCAGCCAGTGAAGGGCCTGCGGGAATTGCTCCTGCTCCAGCAGCAGTTTGCCCAGCGCGTATGCGGAGCAAGTATTTCCGGCCTCCGCCGATTTTTGAAACCACTCTGCCGCCGCTTTTCGGTCAATCGATATGCCAAGCCCGTCCTGATATGCCTTTCCCAACTGGTGTGCCGCGATGGTATAGCCCTCCTCCCACAGACGGTGGAGTGTGACCAATCCCATTGACTTCTCGCTGGGATCTGCGTCCGCAGCATCTAATACGCTTTTTGCTCTGCGGTAAAACCGAGCCCGCTGATGGATCATCCGCTCCGCACTTGGATCTGGAGGAACAGGCGGTTCTTCCGGCTCCGGCTCATCCTGCATGGCATCATCCTCGAAGGTGAAGTGCATCTCCGAGAGGCGGAGCGTTTCCCGGATGACCATGTTGCGCACAGTCTTGAACTCCTTTTGCTGCGACAGCGGTACACGCTGCGGCGGTGTCTGATTATAGTCAGTGCAAAGCTGCTCTCGGAGATCCTGCCATAGAGCATAGGCGGACGACACCCGTTCGTCCTTCGCCAGTTCGTCCACGATCTCATCCACGATGCGTTTGACACGAGGCGGCAGATAACCGTAGACCTTTTTGCCGCTGATTTCCCGAAGCCGCTGGGCGAGATCTGTCACCAACAACTCCAGCTTATCGCTTTGCAGAGTACCGGTTGCCATCTGCCCGATGAGCGTTGCCATCCGTGCTTCCGCTTCCTGCCGGAGCAGGCCGCGCTGTTCGTCCTTCTGCTCATAGATGTGCAGGCGGTCGTTCCGGTAGATCGTGCTGACCAGCGCGGACTTGATGCTGCGGATACCCTGCCGGGAGAGGTAGCCCTCCTTCGGATCGGTTGAGAAGAGCACCATGTGAACATGGATGTGCTTCTCCTTTTCGTGCATAGCTGCGTACCAGCGAAGGCGGTCCGGGTGGATCTTATAGCCCTTGGCGATGTCCGTGATAGATGCGTTGATGAACTCCTGCCAGTTTTTAAGGTCGGTATAGCCCAGCCGCTCCGCGTTCTCACGGGAGAGGGAGATGACCGGCGTCCACACATTCCCCGTGTGCCGCGCCACCTCTGCCACGGCATTCTCCAGCGACGGGACCTTGCCATGGGCATCCCACAGGCCATGTTCGCCCAATGCTTTTACGCCGGGACGGTTTGCGACATAATCCAGATAGTTTTCCCGGCCATCCATGGGCTCGATAAAGTCCTCGTGGATCTGCGCGATGAGCGCAAAGGCAGTCTGCCGGTTGGGTGTGTTTGCATAGTCCTCATGCTCCGGCAGCTCCCTTGCCTCCGGGAAGCTGCGGAGCAGACGCCGGATGTACTGCTGCTGTTTCTTTGTAACAGGAAGATGGGCATTGTCATCCTTGAGAAGCTGCACACCTTCGCGGGTGGCGAAGTAGCGGGTGCGATGGGCCAGCCGAGCGGCATCTCTGCCGCCCTTCATGTATGGAGAGATAAATATCAATCTCGCCATGTGTCATCCGGCAGCTGCCGTTGGACATCCTGGGCATCCTCGAACCTGATCTGACCATTGGTGCGCTTTACCTCGTCCACCACATACCCGCGCAGGGCGCGGCGATCCTCCATCGTATCCCGGAAGTGGGCGGCGATGGTGTGCGCCATGATGCCCTGCTCTACCGCGCACTTGAAGAGAATGCCGTTGGTGCGGTTGGTGCTGTCCGCGATGATCCCGCGCAGCGTTGCCACCAGTGCGTCCGAGAGATACTCGGAGGTGTCCTCTGTTCCCAGATAGCCCATGTAAAAACGGACCGCCTTTTCAATGAATTCGCTGCGACTCCTGCAGTTCGCCTCCTCCAGCCATGCGTCCATGCGGCGAATGACGCTGGGCCGCAGCCAGATCGTGGTGCATTTCTTATTGTCCTCCATTTTTCCTCCTTCCTTCCGCTGCCATCGGTCAAAAACGCCGGAAAGCCCTGCAAACGCTGCACTCCTCCTGCGGACCGACATCGGTTCATCTTGACAGAGCCTCAAACCGACATTGGTTTGTGACCTGTGAAAAAGCCCCGCACTGCGGGGCTTTGTGGACAGCCCGCGGTCGCTTCCGACTGCGGGCGTTTATCTTGTGCTTTTATCGAACAGGTGGGTTCCCAGCACAGTTCCCCATAGGAGGGGCGAAAGCGGGGGCAAACAGCGCCGATGCCTGTCCGGGGTGCAGGGATGCCACCCTCGCCCCCAAAGCCGCACACAGCGGCTCACAGGGGGCATAGCTGGCGAAACAGAGGAGCCGCCCTCCGGTGGGCGGCTCCTCCTGTGGGGTGTGGTCAGCTGACCGGCTCCATCCAAGCCTGCTTTTCCGCCGGCGTCTTTTCGATCCAGTCCAGCAGGTTCTGATACTCCTCCAGCCACTTTGCCATCTCGAACAGCCTCGTCCTGGCGTATGCACTGTCTGTGCGCAGAGTTGTTTCAAACAGATCCCAGATGTTATCCAGCGTTTCAAGGCCGCTGGCATTCATGGGCAGTTCTTCCTCCGGCAGCACATGTGTCACCGTGCCATTTTCTCCCGCGGCAAGGATGGCCGCCTGTTCACGCTCCAGCAGTGAGGCGACCTCCTGCGTGTCACTTACGGGGATGCCCCACACCGTCCCAATGTGGGAGATGCACTCTCGGTGGAGCTGCACATCTGCGGTGGGGTGGAGCACCAGCAATGCCAGTCCCTCTTTTGCGATATTCATCTGCAGTTCCTTTGCGTTATCAATTGTCATGCTTGTTTCCTCCTGATTTTTGATTCGGGCAATGCCCGTGCAAACACAATGGCACGGCGCAGGGAGAAAAGCTATCCACGAAAAGCAACAAAAAATCCATGGCCGGTTTTGTGAAAAGCCAATGGAAACCGCAGTTATTACATGGTTTGCTCCTGCGCGGTGTTCCGCATCTTTTAGATAAGCCGCGGGTGCAAAAGGGAGAGCCACGCCAGTTGGCACGGCTCTCCGGGCAGCGTATTCGATTTCACATTCCCAGCACCGGTGAATCGCGCTGCTCCTGTTCCGGTGTTAGGATAACCAGCCAAGAGAAACTCCGCTTTCTTTTCCTTTACGATCACAGCTGCAGCTCCGCAGTCTGTGCCTGCTCCTCGTGAAGCTGTTGGGCATACTCGCGCAGGCTCATGCCGGTCTGTTCCATGCAAAACGCATCCATCTTCCGCAGCAGGACATCCTTCTCTGCTGCGTTGAGCGGATAGCTCCAGCTCTCCTCGGAGCCGTCACCCTTGCAGAGCGTCAGCTCCAGCGTGTCGCAGGGTCTATCCTCCGCGATGTCGTAGTTGGCATAGATGTTGAGCCAGTCATCGTTTTTGTCCGTGAGGACGAAGGTTCCGAAGGCAGCGTCCACATCAAAATCTGCGTCCACATAGAAGTTGAGCTTACCGTTCTCCTCCATCATAATCTCATCACTGAAGGAAAAATTCCGCGCGGAGAGATGTCCCGCCGAGGTGATCTCTTTGCCGCTGAGATGATCCAGCAGCTTGCGCCACTTATCATCGCTCGACGCGAATTGCGACCGGGTGGCATGGTACACCGCCGCTGACACATCCCGCATCGCCCAGGTCTGCCAACCGTCCATGATGTGAACGGCGGAGAACTCCCGCTTGTCGAAGTTGAGATCGAACACACCGCGCACCTTACCGGTGTTCTCCATACGAAGGGCGGTCAGGGCGTCAAACTCTTTTGCTGTGATGGGTTGCCCGCCGAAAAACATTCCGATAAATTTGTCCGGTGCAGCACCATTGCCCTTTGTAAGATAACCGCGCAGCTTTTTCCCGACCGCCAGCAGTTCCTCGCCGAGCGAGGTCTTGAAGTACCACTCCTGCCCGCGCTCCGTCACATGGTAGGCGGCGTAGGTGCGGGCACCCTCTTTCTTTGCACGCTGCGCGGCGGCTTCCGACTGGATTGCACAGCTGATACGTGCATACTCTTGCTCCGGGAGCTGGTTGCACAGCGTATCCAGCACATCTTCCAGATGCTCCTGCAAGGTTTCACCTTTGAGATGCTTCTCAATGGCATCCTTCCAACGCCGGTCGATCCACAGTGTGATGTCTACATGATCCGCCATCTCAGTTGCCCTCCTTCACAGCCGCAGGCTTCGGCTCACTGCTCTGCGGCTTGGGTGCGGCGGGCTTGACCGTGCGCTTGGGTTTCACCGCCGCGGGAGCGGCCTTGCTGTCCAGATACTCCCGCAGCGGCTCCGGCACGGTTTTTTCATACAGAGCGTTCAGCGCATCCTCCAAGTGCTCCTGCACAGAGGAGTGTTCCTTGCGGAGCGAGAACTCCAGTGCGCCCAGCTTCTCATCGTCAAAGGTGACGGTGACAGTTGCTTTTTTCATGTGCGTGTCCTCCTTCTATATGCTATTTTCGGCGTTTTTGTGTTGTGGGTGATGTAACTACCCTCGGCACGAGACAAGTGTTGTTGAAACGCTGCGCGCGCAGGGGTCATAGCGGCTTACTTGCCGCTTTCCGAGCCCTTGCAAGAGCTGCTTTTTGCGCTTCACTTGCGATCCGCGGCGGTACGATCTTTATCCATGATTTTGGAATGGTGTAGTCAACTGCCCGTCCGCTGCGGGACGCCTTCACGAGCCTGCAGTCCTCCGGCCTGTCACGCGCCAGTGCTGCCAGCTTCTGACGCAGTGCCTTGTTGTGGGTGTAAATACCGGCGGTCTTTTCTTCCTCGTTGAAGTTGATAATGGTTTCCTGCTCATAACGAGCCATGTTCATGCAACGCACCTCCGATCACAGCATCAGCGGCTCATTGAGTAACTGCTGATGCTCATCCTCATATACTTCGATGAGCAGGCTCTGGAAGAGCTCACCCTCATCCATGGTCCGACGCTCCATCCAAGCCTCGCTCAGAAGCTCCAAGGGCTTCTCCTGGCGCAGCAGGAAGAGCATCTTCTCTCGGGAGAGATCTTCGCCCAACGCCATCAGCTCGGCGCGGCAGGTCGCCATGGCGGAGATCTCGTCTGCCGCCATGATCAGCTCACTGCGGGGAAGCTGATTTAGGCTGTTCATATATGCGGCCATCTCGTTCTCTGTCTTTTGGAACAGAAGCTGCCAAAGCGCCCGTGCCGTCCGCTCTGTATGGGGCGCTGTATCTTGTCCACCGACGAAGAGAGCAGAGGTGTTTCTGATATCGTCCATATTCCCCTCGTTTCTCACATTGTCATTTCCGGTTGCTGCGCTTGCCGGATGTCCTCGCAGAACCGTAGGATCGTGTGACTGAACCCCATGTCATAGTTTTCAGCCTGCTCTGCCTGCCACGCCTCTCTTACAGAGGTAAGCGGTTTGTCATTAGAGAGAAGCAGGATCAACTGCTCCCGTTCAAAAGCTGTGGTGAGCAGGGCATTATAGCAAATCCTGTTTGCCTCGATCTCCCCGGCGTTGGCAATGAGCTGCCCCTGCGTCATGCGGTAGAGGGAATCGGTGTATTCCCGCTGTTCACGCTCGATGTGTTCAAATAGGAGCTCCTGCAGTTCCGATGTGGTCTGTACCGACTCTCTCTGCACGATCTCCTCCGTAAGAAACAACGCCACATCGATGACCTCCGCGTTGCGGAAGGTGAGGTCGCCGCGGTAGCCGATCTTCAGCCCTGAAAATTCCTTCGCCGCCTGCACCAGCTCTTTCGGGCTGCCGGGAGGGATCTCCTGATTCCAGCGGTACCAATTATCTTCGTAGCCGCAGGGCGTGAGCTTGAGAAGAACATAGTCCTCCGGCACAAATTTGGGATAGCGGCAGAGTTGCCCGCTCACGGCATAGTAGGGCTTTCCCTCACACATTACGGTCTGCTCCATGTACGCTTTCATTTTGCCGAGGCTCTCACAGAACCAGCACTCGCTGTCCATGAAGCGGCGGATCTTGCCGTCGTCCAGAACGCTGTCGAGGTTTTCCATCCTCGTCAGATGATAGACCACGGACGGTGGGATTGCTTTCACATAGGCCATGTCCCATTCCTCCTACATCTTCAGCGTGGGCATTGGACCGCCTCCGAACAGGCCGTCTGCCGCCATGTCGGAAATCTCCTGTACACTCGCACCCTGCTCTGCGGCCTCTGCTGCCGGAATGATCTCGTTACTCAGCAGGGCGTTGTCCGGTACATGGATGGTCTGATAGATCGTGTTCACCACTTTGGGATCGAATCGCTCAGAGATCTCTTGAAAGGCCGCGACCAGCGAGACCGCTTCTCGCTCAAAGCCGTTTTCCACACCGTCTGCCAACTCCTCAGCGAAGGCGATCCACGCTGCGGTGGTGTGCGCATCGTGCTGCGGAATCAGCTTGTCCAGCATGTCTGCATACTTCCTCTGCGGTGTTCCCCCTGCCCATTGGTATTGAAAATGCTCTTGCTGATCATCCTGTCCGTAATCCGCAGATTCCGGTGTAGTACTGTCTAATTCTTGAGCGGCGTATTGCTGCACGAACGAATTAAACAATTCCAGCGTTTTCTGCTTTGCCTCCCGCACAGAATAGTACGGTCCAATCGTTTCAGCACACTCCATTTTGTCGTCGCGCACATAACCATAATAGTGATTACAGAGGCTTCCGGGGTCGTGTGCATATCGGCGCTCCATCTCTGTATAGATAACGACCTGAAATCGTTCATAGGTCGTGGCGGGGTCGCGTCCCTCGAAGGTGTATCGCGGTGATCCGTCAGTAAAGTCTGCGCCTTTTGTCCAGACGACTTTGTTCTTTACTTCATCTTTTGGAAATTCCATTCGATCCTCCTCAGTCATAATTGATATACGGCACCTTCAGCCAGTGCGTCCAGCCGCGGCCCACCAGCTCCGTTTTGACGACACCATACCTTGTCCCCATAGCTTCGACGACCTGACCGCCGCCGATGTAAACACCGATGTGTCCCTCATGCCAAACCGCAAGGCCGGGAATGTCCGGCATTGTGCTAATGGGGCCGGATTCCCTGGCGTTATAGTACATCTGGTTTGCGCCGATATCCGGCATCCCATGGGTACCATAGTCGATGGTCATCGTTTCCGGGGACAGCCAGCTGTAGCCCTTGATGAGCCCTACGCAGTCGGCGGTCCTGCCGCCCAGCCAGTGACCACGGATGAAGTTCTCATGATTGCCAACACCGTCCGGGTATTGCGACACCTTGTAGGTGAGGAGTGACTCCGTCAGCATATTACCATAGGTGCCCCAGACATAGCCCCAGCTGGACTCCCATGCATGAACCGCATAGGTAACAAGATCGGCGGCATTCTTGGTAGTAGGATCTGTAAAGGTGGAGATGTCCAAGTCGATACTGCTTCCATCCCCGCGAAGGAACTCGCCGCTGTAGCTGCCGCCGCCTGCGGCACCGGCGATCATGGTATAGATGTGGTTGATGTTGCTCTTGTCATCCTCCGTGATCGTCCGGCCCAGCTCCGCTTCCAGATTGGCATACACCTGATATAGCGAAACCGGAACAGCGACGGTGTATTCTTCTTCTGTACTGGTGACCGTTCCGTCCTCGTTCTCAACTTCTACCGTGCGAGTACGGGTTTCCCAAGTGTAGAAGCACTCCACAAAGCGGTTTGCCGCCCGTCTGCCGGGAGCGTTCTCGCCAAAGCAGAGGGCATAAAAAACAGCCTTGACTCGGATCGGGTCAAGGCTGTTTCCGCCTTCCGTCCGCCCGTTGACGGAGGCGACCGCCGAATCCAGAAGAGAAAACGCGGAGCGCATCTCCTCAATATGATACCGGAATGCTGCGGGTACTTCTGTTGAGTAACTCACGCCATAGAAGGCTGCAGCTACCGCCTGGTTGTTGTGATCTGCACCGCCTGTGCCGATGGAGCACAGCGCGGCGATCAGGAGGATGACGGGCGAGAGAACAGCGACCAGCCCCCAGCCGATCCCTTTGCGGAGCTTCTCGTTGGAAAGGGCTGTCGCCGCGGCTTTGGCGATCATACCCGCGGTTACTGCCATCAGCGGCCACCCGCTGTGCCAAACAGCTTTTCCTTGTATGCAGGGGCGTGTACCTCCAGCAGATATCGCTCGTTGCCGCACTTGTACAGACACACGCCACGCTGGGGAAACTTGATGAGATTGTATTCCGCCTCATCCAGCTGGAGCATCTCCATATAGCTGCGCTTGTCGATGGAGCCTGCGTTGAACAGGAACTGGTGAGGCGGGATGCTGAATAGCGGCTTTGTCATCTCACGGATACCCTCCTGGTCAAAATCCTCCAGATTCTGACTTGCCAGCAGCATGGCAGATTCCTTTTTGCGGACACGCTTGAGGCAGTTTCGGATGTACTCAATGGCTGTGGGATTGGACAGCCAGATATACAGCTCGTCCAGCGCCGCCACGGTATTGCCCTCGGTCAGCAGCTTATCCGACAGGAACGACAGAATATTGAATAGCATGGCGTTGCGGACATTCTTCGCTGCGCCCAGCAGTCCTTTCACACCGAAAACGAGGAAGCGGCTGGAGGTGATGTTGGTGTGCCCATTGAAAAACTGCGCGTCCGCGCCCTTGCACATGGAGTGCAGCCCCAGCAGCACCTCACGCAGGATCTGCTCGGTGTAAAGCTGGTGGGCGGCCATGTCATAGCTTTTGTACTCCGCCTCGATCAGGTCATAGAGATCAGAGAGGATGGGATAGTCCTCCGAGCGCATACGGCGGAAATTGGTCCGCTCTGTGATGCCCCATTTTCCATACAGCTTGGAGAGCATGATCTCAATGGTGTCGATATGGGCATCCGAGAAATCCTTGTAGGCGCGGAAGAAGTCCTTGAGGAAGGAAATGTGCTGCGCCAGCAGGGTGCTTTTTCGGAAGGCTTCCGGGGCGGCTGTATCGTCCGGGTCGCCGCCGTCATCCCAACATTTCGGCTCCAGCACATTGATGATGTACTTACCGGCCATAAGGTCGGCAAAGCAGCCGCCGACAGCCTCGCACATTTCCTGCTGCTCATGCTCGGCATCCAGCGTGATAATTGATTTGCCGGACTCCAGCAGATTGAGGATGAGGAGCTTCATCAGATAGCTTTTCCCCTGACCGGAGTTGCCGAGGATAAGGATGTTGGCGGAAGTCTTGTCCTCGTCACGCTGGTCGAAGTCCACGAGGATGTTGCTGCCATACTTGTCCCGTCCGACATAGAAGCCCTTTGCGTCCGTTTTACCGCTGTAATTGAAGGGATAGAGATTTGCTACAGAGCTTGCCGGCAGGACACGCTCGAACTGCGCTCCGAAGGCATTGTATCCCACAGGGCTGGCGCAGCAGAAGCCCTGCTGCTGGCGGAGCAGGAGCCTGTCCACATTGAGTTTGCTTCGCACCAGCTCCGTCAGCACATCGGTCTGGAGCAGCTTGAGCGTGTTATGATCCGAAGCGGTCAGCTCAATGTAAACGGCACAGTGGAATAATGGCTCCTTGTTGCGGTGGCGGCTGCCCTCCATGGAGATCATGTCCTGCAGATTGCTTTCCGCCGTGATCGTCTGCTGCAGATCATTTGTGTTGGAGCTGCCCATGCGGTTTTTGTTGGCGGCATTCTGGATGATGCGCTTTTCCTCGGCAGGGGTGAGCTGCCTGGTATAGATACGCAGGGTGATCCCGTCCTTCTCGCCCAGATGCCGCAGCAGAGCCTGCTCGTCGGTCTGGGTAGGGTATTCCCGCAGAGCCCACACGCAGCGGAAGGTGTTGCCGCAGATGAAGTGGTCGGGATTAAACTGCACCACGGAGGGTGCGATCATATCCAGGAAGGATTTGATGCGGAGACCCTCATGGTTTTGGGATATGGTTTTTTTCACTTGTTTTTTCAATATGGCTGTTCCCCTTTCTGCATAGCTTTACATGGTAAGCTGTGAAAAACCCGGTGCTTCAAGCTGTCCTTCTCGGCGGTATGCGTGGCACATACGGTCGATGTAGCTTCGGATCATATCCTCTGGGTCCGTTTCAGCCGTGATCTCATCAGAGTGGATGCAGAAATCGTCGATCTGCTTGTCGTCCGATGCGCGGAACACTTGGCAGTAATAGCCGCCCTCGTTGGGTCCGCAGTCCTCCATGTAGTCGATGCGCAGGTGTCTATACTGCATACGCTCACTCTCCGAAAAGCACCCAGCGTTCGCCGTCGTGATCCTCGTACCGCTCGGTGGTCACGTTCTGCTCAAAGTAGACTCCCAGCATCCTTTTGAGATCCTCCTCGGTGGCACGACGGACGGTGAAGCCGTTATCCTTGATGCTTTTTTCGATGCGGGAGAGGTAGCTGAACACATCGGATTCCTTTTTACCCTGCAGCCGGACGAGGATATAGAACTCCCGGCTGGATGCCATGAGCACCTGAATACGATCCAGGTGCTTGCTGTCCTGCTCCAGTAGCTTTCGAATGACGGGCAGCTCCTCCTCGTTTGCCCGCTGGCGATAGAATGCCTTGTTGTTCTCAAAGGACTCCTTGGAATTTAACGCCAACATCTCGATCTCCGCCATACCCTTGACCACATTGAGCAGGGCATAGATCCTTGCGCCCACGCCGGCGTCCGGCAGAACGGAGATATTGGTGGGCTTGATGGCAAAGAACACCAGCTCCCCCATGCGGGTGGCGATGCCATAGTCGGTAATGACATCAATGCCCATGAGCTGCCGGGTGGACTGCTCACGGGCATCTTTCTTTTTCTGCTTTCTGCTCATGGGTCGAGCCTCCATTCGTAGTATTGTTGTTTTGTCAGCAGGAAGGCAGCGGCATAGCGGATGAAGTCCAGAATGCTGGTGCCCTCATGCCGGATCGTCAGGAAGGCGAAGACCGCCGTCACCACCAGCGGCAGGGCGATGCCGGTCTGGGTCAGCGCCAGGACAGAGAGAAGAAGCCCAACGCCGATGATGCCGATGTCCCGCAGCTCCCACAGCCACAGCGTGGCCTTTGCGGACAGGTTGTCCGGGTAAATGTACATGGCTGATTACCTCCAATGAGAATGAGGGAGGCCGCGGGTGTTCCCGCGCCTCCTATGATGAATGGTCACTCCGCTTCCGTGTCATCCAGCGCATTCTCGATGAGCTGGATGAGGAACTGCTTTTGCTTGAGGTTGCGGGCTGCCAGATATTCCTTCAGCCGCTCGAAGAGCTCTGCCGGGATCTGTACCGCCAAGGTGCGTTCTGCTTTCATGCTGATCTGTCCTCCTTCGAAGTGTTCGGTGAAGATGCGCTCCACATATTCCGCCAGAGTGTTCAGCTCCAGCTGTTCTTTTTCTGCCATGATTTTTCCGTGGAGCTCGGTGGATATCATGGCACAGAGGTTCTTTTTTCCCTCCATCGGTTCTGCTCCTTTCCTCGATTTTGCAAGCAAAGCATACCGGAAGAAGGCGCGGAAAGCTATTCACCAAGTCTAACGAAGAAGCATAGCAAAACAGAAGCGATACCACCAAAGCGGCTATGCCGTCCGCAGCCAACAGGCAAGGGAATGAAAAGATCAGCCGCCCTGCGATTCGCAAAGCGGCTGATCCATTGCTCTTACGCTGTATTTGCATTACAGCTCCATTTTTGGCGCGTAATCCGCGGCAACTTCCTCTCGGACATCGTCCTCGGTGGTATCGAGCTGCCGTGGCGTCTGCGTCATCGCAAGCTCCTGCAGATGACCGATCCGGCGCTGCACGCTTTCCGTGATCGCATGGATACGTCCCTCATCGATATAGTCGGCAGCTTCCTCGCAAGACAGTACGCTGGAGATCAGCTCGTCTACATCGGAGAGGCGATCAAAGTCGATCCAATCAAAATCGGTCACCAGCTTCAGCTGCTCGGCGTGGTGGTTTTTGAAGGGTTTGCAGATCACATCCTTTTCCGAGCGCATCTGACCGGGCATCTTATCATAGCCAAGGGAGGAGCCGCTGTCATAGATCGGAGCCATACCGAGCCATTCCAGCGTTTCCGCGTTTCGCAGTGCCCCAAAGTTATTGAAGTGGCGATCCTCGTTTGCGATGATATAGTCCAGCACCAGCATCCGGTCTAAAAACGGCGTAATGTTCCCGATGCCGAGCAGCTCGCAGCACTCCAATAGATGCCGGTATCGGGAGGCGCTGTTCTTCTGCTTTTTCGCCTGCAGCAGCCTCCACGCCGGGATCAACTCCGTATTCTCCGTAACAAAATCCTCACAGACCGAGTAGGGTGCATCCTTGCTCCAGATGACTGTATATGATACATGAGGAATGCCGAGCCGCTCCATGATGCCGGAGGCGATCACCTCGTTGAACGGCTGCTGCCGGAACGGATTGCTGCCGCCCTTGATCAGGCATCGCTTCCCATCGATGATCTTCCACCGCTTTTTCAGATTGCCGTCCGATGTGCTGTCGGGGGAGCTGAAATTGAGTGCGTCCTTCTTCTTTCTTTCTCCGAACAGCACATCCCCGATGTCCTCCGAGAAATCATTTTGGAAAAAGTTGATGTCCTCCCACCGAAGCTCCGCGCCTTCCGGACAGATCCAGTACTGATCCGAGAGGCTCAGCCCGTAGCAGCGGACGAGCAGCATTTTGGTGTCTGCCACCCCCAACGATTCCAGTGCTTCCCGCACACCGCTGCGGCTTGCCGGAATAGAGCGATCCCGCCACCAGTCGTTAAACGCCGCACGGTCGGCGATCTCGTTTCGCACAGGGATGCCGATAGGCAGATGCTCCGGTGCGTAGACACTGCCAATTTTTTGTATAAAGCCGGTCACATCGTCCAGCTCGAGCTCTGCCACGGGGGTTCGTTTATGCATAAAGGTGCATTTCATACCTGTCGCCTCATTTCGTCTGCTTTTCTGTGATTTCAGCATGCGCAGCTGCGCCTGCAGTTCCTTGCGCTTTTCGATTTTATCTGCCAGCGGCGCGATCTCACTGTCGTGCAGATAGCGGCTCTGCTTGACGCCGTTTTCCGACCACTGGTGATAGTAATAGACCTTTCCGCCGATGGTTTTTTTGGAAAGATACCCCTTCGGCAGTCCGGCGATCTGCTCGGTCAGTTCCGTGATGCGCCTTAGCTGCTCCCTGTTATCCATGTCTGTCACCTCGTCTTTCAGGGATATTATACCCCGACTTAACCCCTGTTGTCAACGCTGTGCTTCATAAAAGCGCGGCAGCGATGCGCGACATGATAAACTCCACGCAGGGTATCGCCACACTGTTGCCGAGGGCTTTGTAGCGGGCGGAGTCCGATGCGTTGGGGATGTCCGTCCAGCCGTCCGGGAAGCCCTGCAGTCTTTCACACTCCAGCGGAGTAAGACGACGGATGAGATGGGCACAGGCTTCTGCCTGTTGGCAAATCAGGTCGGTTGCGTCCTTGTACTGACGGGCACTCTGGGTACTTGCCACATCATTATGCCGAAAGTCATCCACACGCTGGCGGCTGTAGACCGCGTGGCGGTCTGTGGCGGTCAAAGTATACGCCAAGTCATCCTGACAGCCAAGACCGTTGCCGCCGTTCTGCGGCTGCCGGTCGACCGTATTGCCTGCAATGCAGATGGCATCTGCCTCCTGCTCGACCAGCGGCACGTTGTTGCCGCCCGTTTTTCTTATCTTTTCTGTTGACACGATTACATTCTCCTTTCTGTTGTGTCCTTGCTTGTGGGACAAATTTTTTATATAATAAATAGCACGATGAAAACATTCCGGTTCACATCGTGCTATCATTACATTTGTTTAGAAAAGTTCCTCGCCCTGCGCTGCAGCCTTGTGCGTGAGGATATGTACTTTTCCACGCAGAAGTTCGACCTCGTAACGCAACTGCTCGTTTTCACGGAGAAGCCGTTGGATATAACCGTTCTTTTCCGCAATCAACCTATCCATCCTGCGTGTGCTTTCGGCACCTGCGGTTTTCTCAGGAGTTTGTGTTTGAATGATTCCGTATTCTACCAGCACTTCGCGAATATGAGGTTTGGCAAAAACGGAACGGGACAGACCGGTTACGCTTATCAGATCCTTGATTTTGATATTGTAGCCTTGGGACTCCAAGACAAGAATTGCTTGTGTTACCATTTCTACGGTGTCCTTGCGAGTTTTCTCCTGCCGCTGGACGAGGGATTTAGGTATTGTTCGCTTCATTTCTCTGCACATCCGTTTCAATTGATTTTAGTATGGATTCAAACAGGCCCGCATTTCTTTTCGCATTTTCACAAATGATTGGAAATGCCGAAAAACGTACTTGTTTTTCACGCCAAAGAGCTATCTGTTCGCGATAGTATTCTGTTTGTTCTGTATCGGCCACAAATGCCTTACATTCAAGGCAATTCCACATATCACTTTTGCAAGTTGTAATATCGCTGCATATACCCCCACGGACGCGATGGGCTCTGAGGTTTTTCATCAGCCGCTGTTCCATTTGCTCATCCATATTAAGGATTCGTCCGCCAAATAGCACATACCGTTTATCCGATTCTTGCCGTTCAGCTAATACATAATTCTGCTTTTCACGGATCGTTTCTGGCATAAGATTCAAATGCGCATAGGCGTTAAAGATCATGGCATCTCCGTGATGGCCTGTCATCTCAGCTATCTGGGCAGCGGTGAAACCGGCTGCCAAACGATCTGTGATGCCGTTATGGCGAAACTGGTGCGTTGTCACCACATAGACATTTCCCGTTTCATCCGAAATGTTGTAACGACGGCATATCTTTCGAAAATGGTCGTTGACAGTAAATATTGATGCCACAAAGCAGAGTTTGGTAGAATATGTGGGTTTTCCTTTACGGCAATAACTCTGTCGGTATGAAAACAGCATTCCTTTTTTATCTTCTGGCAGAAACTCCTGGATCTGACGCGCCGTTTCCTGCTGCTCTTTTATTAGTCCTATAAGGTATCCAGCAATTCCTTTGTCCTCCAGGTGAATACTTCGTATGGCTGGTTGCTGCCAACCCCCATTCTGCTTCCATGTGGGAATAAACAAAACATACTGTCCGTTAAACCTTTTTAGACAATCTATCTTCATGCCAAGGATTTCTCCGATACGCGAAGGTATTAGCCTTAGCAACCAATAGACGCACCGAAGATAGAGCGCGATCTCATCGTTCTTAAATGCAGTATCTAATTGAATCGCAATTGATTCTGGAATATACTTTGCATCGTACCTGCGTTGGTGGCGATAAGGGGATACAGAAAATGGATTCTTACTCCTTGCACCATCAATATCATTCATCGTTTCAAAAAATATGCTCAATGATGACCAGATCCCAATGCGGGTCGCTTCTGCAAACTCCGTTTTCTCAAGGTAATGATAGAAGTCGGCCACGGCAAATTCATCGCAACCGCTCAACGGCAAGGTGCCTTTATCAAGCGACCAGAAATCAAAAAATCGGATGAGATCCATCACATACGACTTGACGGTAGATATCTTTTCCCTCGTATAAGGCTGATGGCGGCAAAGCTCTTTACTGTTTCTCTGTGTAGTGCCGGAATCCTGTCAAAGTACAATGTGAACATACAACTTCTTTCTGCTGGACTGCGGCGCAAATTACTGCACACCCACTTGTTTTCGTGAAAGTGTATATTGGAGCCAAGTTGTTCGACAAAGCAGATATATTCTTTTAACTTTGCTGCACTATAGTTTTCAGCAATGACAGCACTGCTCATATACAACCTTCTTTCTCAATCATATTTACGACGCTTTGGTAGGACTCCAACAGGCGGTATTCTTGTTTGTACTCCAGGTATTCTGAATAATCCGTAATGCGCTCCGACTTATATACCTCTGCCAGCCGGTCTAAAAGTTTCTCCTGTTCCTGTAGAAGACCTTTCCAATATGGAAGATACTGTTTTCCAGTGCATAAGTTGCGGCAATTCACACAATTATAAAGGCTGCATCGGTCCGCGCACGGCCCATCTGCCACCTTCCGAACACAAAATCCAAGTTCCACACGTCGTTGACCAAGGCAAAAATCCGTGTACAGGAGCCTACGTTCTTCTTGCGTATAATTTTCAAGCTGTTCGCCGGTCATGATTAACTCAAACTTGCTTCTGAAAAATTCAGTATTTAGCTCCGCCAGTTTTTTCTTACGAACTTCAGCATAATATTTCGCCGCCGTGTCGCTGCATAAGTGCCCCAGCCAATAAGCTAATTCAACAGTAGTCGCTCCGTTTTCAATTAACCTAACAGCCAGGGTTTTACGGAATTGTTTAATGGTGAAGTGCCAGAGTTCTCCATTTTCGTCGCATATATCATACTTTCTGATAATCCCACGGATGCATTTGACAAATGGTTGAGAGTCAATAACTGCTCTCTCATACCCATACCTTCTGCTTCGGAAAATATACGATGTCCCCGCTATTTTTCTTTCCTCAGCATCCTCAATGATATGTTGAGAAAGCCTTCCAGCTATATCTTTGGGTATCATGATCCTGTGGTAGTCCCCAGCTCCGCGTCGATGTCTTGCACTTAGTGTTTTATGCGGAATATATTTCAGTTGGCAGACATTAGGGTATCGAGATTCTTCAATGCAGTCTTCTTCAAGAAGGTACACTTCTTTCAATCTCAGTCCTGTATTCATGAATAAATCGTATAGCAGCCTGTATTGACAGGGCATTTCTTCTCGATGCAAGTCCAATTGCTCCACCACTTCTTCCGGAATGATTTCGGTAGGTGTGTTAAACTGGCGAAGATTGTGAAATGTAACAATATCAAACGGATTGGTGCGCGGCCTTGGCGCTCTAATTTGTGTGTCCCGTTCAGTGCTCATGAGGTAACACATGATCCGTTTTAGACCGTTTACGGATTTTGCAATGTAATATTGAGACAATGGTTCTCCATCATTTTTCCGCATTGCTTCAAGGGCTAAAACCAGTGTCCTGATGTGACCTTCCGTTATATCCGCAAAATATATGACCTCCGGCGCAATATCTGCGAGTGTGTTGATTGCCAGCTTACACGCATCAAAAAGAGGCACATAAACTTTCCCTCTTTGTTCAAATAGATAACAGAAATAATATTTCACCTCAGACCGCAGAGAAGGCCGTTTGATGGCTGTGAAATCAAGCCGTTTGAGCCGTAATACATTCCCATACGGCTCATATAACTTCCAAACATCACGGTAAGGTGTCACTTCTGTAGAATTACCTGCAACGAAAAGTTTCCGTTGGATAATACGTTCCTGCTCCACAGCCTTAAGAAGCATTTCCTTGAATGCTGGATCATATAGCGACAGAGAAGACATTTCGTAATGGAACATTGAAAGCAACAATGCACTATGGGATATCTGTTCTCGCTTCTGGGTAATGGCAGAGGCCATCCTCTGCAAATATGTTTCCAGTAAGCGTATGTCTTTAAGCATATACTCTATCGCAGCAACAACCCCTGCACATCTGGATATTTTTGACAAACTGTGTCCCGTAAGCATGGCCTCTCTTGCGGCTTCGCATTGTTCAGCAGTGAGCGGCTTTGCTTTACTCATTTTCCTCACCACCCCTATGCAGCTTTTCCATGACTGACTTTGCTATGATGGGATTATTATGATTCCTGTAATGATCGATAGATGAAAAGCTCCTCCAGCCGAGGCTTTCCATGATAATGCCATCGGTAATATTGTCTTCTGGATGGAGGGACTGATGTTCAAGAAATTCCATAACTTTTGTGCTGCGCCCATTGTGGGTTCGTATTTTCGCCGCATCGAGCCCGGCACGAGTGGCACACCGCTTTAATATCTTTAGGTAATTATGATAAGACATAGGCAGGCCTTGTCTTTTTCCGGAGTTCAGATTTATAAATAAATACTGACTGAGTTTGCCGCTCTCACTCTCGGCATCCGCCCTTTCAGTCTGGATGTACTTGTCTATAACCTCGCAGGTTTTCTTGGGGAGGGCAACAAGCCTGAGTTTATTTTCTCCATTTCTGGCATTAGCTCGTCCCTTTGACCTTGTTGGCTGTACAAGCTGTTCTATGGCATCATAACTGTCAAGCGTAACGCTAAGAACCTCATCGATTCGAAATCCCTCGAAGGTGAGGCGCAACACCGCTTCATCCCGCAGAGTATTGAAGTTTCTACATAGCAATTCTTTTGTTGCTTTGTCGTACCATTTGGTGTAATCACGACTGGACTTAAGCCTGGCAGCATATCCGTCAATCAAATATCTATACTCCCGTGAATAGATTTGTCCATACAGAAAAGAGCAATTCGCCTGTACGGATTTTTTCTTCCAAAGCATCTCTGTCTGTCGCATATCATCCAGCCAGCCATAAAAACCCGTGATGACTGTGACATACTTTGTTAATGTTGAATATCCCACCGATGACTGTAGTGATAGTACTTTTTCGTCCGCCAAGTTACCAAATACGAGTTCATGTAAGAACTCTCGCACATGGTGATTTGTCGCATTTTCGTATGTGACCTTTCTTGAATCCAACCAGTTCAAAAACGCTACAAGCTTCTTTGCATATTCCTTTCCAGTGCTCGTCTTTCGTATGCTTTTCAGTTCGAGCCATTGGTTGCCAGGGAAAAACGGCATATAATTTTTCGTAATCATATACCGTGTATAATTGGTACTGGCATCCGTCTCGAAACGAAAAACAACTACACGAAATGTTTTTTCTTCCCGCATTATTTTCCTCCTGTTACAATTCACTTGGACTAATCGCCCAAATGCATTATAAAGGTTTCTCTCACAAAACACGATATGGGGGGGACACTCTTACCAGTGTCCCTCCTCTGCATTGTCAATCGTGTGAATCTGTATCGTGTGCACGAGGTTCAGAAAAGCCCGTGCCGTATCGTGCGGACATGGTAGGGGCTACCTTGTGCGGGCCGGTGTAGCGGCTGTCGATGCCGTGATTTTCATATACGAGAGGCTGGTGTCCATGCTCCTGCGCCCGCAGCGTGCCGGATATATTTTCAGAGCAATTCATCACGCTGCCACCCTGGTCGTTGAGGCACAAAACCGACGGCATACAGTTCCCTCCGGGGCTGCCCTTGAGTGTGGGAGCAACCGATTCGTTGTATCCAATGCCGCCCGCGCTGGAACCTGCCCCGGCAGAAAAACCAGCCACGAAGGTCTGCTGTTTCATTCCCGGACTTGCTTGCAACGCGCCCGCTACATCATGCAGGTCGCGCACCTCGTCCCGCTGATTGGCGGCAAAGGCCATGACTCCGTTTCTGCCGGTGGACATCCCACAGTTGACGCCGAGCGTGGCCGCCACATCGCCGGTCAGGTCGCCGTTGTAGCCGTCAAAGCCCTCCACAGCATCGTCCGGCTGCGTCACGAAGGTCTGCATCTGCATATTCGTCGTTGCCAACAATGCGCCTGACACGCCGTGCAGGTCGATGCCCTCGTCTCGCTGGTTGATGTGGTACGCTTCTAATCCTGTGGGCTGTCCGTCCGGGCGCATGAGCCCCGCTTGGATTTTTAGGGCACGCTCCAGCTTCTTCGGCAGCTCCTTGCCGCGCTCAAAGGCTCGGCGCAGGATGCCAATGCAGGCGACTTTCGACAGATAATACTTTTGCGCCGGGTTTGCCTCCAGTATGCCGGAGAGCGGGACTCGGATCGGAATACGGGGGGCAGCCCCGGTATTGAGGGGGCGTTTCCCTTTACGCCATGGAGATCGGAGCTCCCAGTGGCGCTGCCCGAAGAGGTCGACAGAACCGGATACCAGATCCAGGTGGAAATACGGGATCGAAATCAGTTCGGAGTCCGGTTTGCCCGGTCTGCGCTTGGGCGGAGCCCCGGTCCTTTCGGCTGCTTCCAATTCAAGCATCATCAGCTGCCCGTTTGCATCGAATCGGTACATCTATGTGACCTCCTTCCCGCAGTTTCCCGTTTCGCCAAATACATCAAATAATAGCTGCGGCGCAAGCGGTCCGGCGAAGTCAGCAAGGAGAAAAATACGCTTGCGACGCTGCGCGACGCCCCAAAATTGAGCGTCAAGACAGCGCCATGCAAGAGAAAACGCACCGCCTGCCGTGAGCTCACCGGCGTCAGGCCATCCGTAAGGATAGGGGCTTGGGATAAGCTCATTGGGAAAGCAGATCCGCACGATCTCCTCCATCACGATCCGAAAATCCTCGTACTTCGGGGTTCCGCTCGAAAAAGCACCCGGCACATTCTCCCAACACATCCAGCGCGGCCGTATGTTGACACCCTCCTGACCACGGGCTTTCTCTGCCAACCGCATTTCGCGCACGATGCGCATCTGCTCCATAAAAAGGCCGGAACGCGCCCCCGCAAGACCTGCCCTTGCGCCGGCAACAGACAAATCCTGGCATGGGCTGCCCCCGCAGATGATGTCCACGGGCGGCAGCTCTGCGCCATTCAGCTTTGTGATGTCGCCCACATGAACCATATCGGGGAAGCGCAGCTTTGTCACCTCAATGGGAAAGGCTTCGATCTCCGATGCCCACACCGGCGTGATGCCACTGCGGATCGCGGCCAAAGGGAATCCACCGATTCCATCGAACAAGCTGCCCATCGTCAGTCTGCTCATTTCGCCACCGCCTGTACGACCGTGCGCGTGGTGTTGACGGCGGCCTGTGCGGTATAGACAGCACTCATGAGGTTTGCCTTGGTGGAGGTATCCAGTCCAAAGGCTCCGGCGATACGGGGGATCTCGCCGGCAGAGAGCATGAGGCCAAGCCCTAACAGGGCATGATCCTTGAACACCATAAGTCCGGCGACAAGGATCGTCGCCTGCAAGAACGCCGACAGGCATAAGCCGATGATCTGCTTGCACCATTGGATAAAGCCGTCCGTATATCCGCGAGGGACACTGAACATATAGAGGCTTCCCACGGCGATCTGGATGAGCAGGATGCCGCCGCGCTTCAGATTGGCGAAGAAAACCTTGACGACGGCATAAGCCATGAGGATAAGGCAGAACAGGATCATGATCCCGCTGGTAATGCTGCCGAAGCCCAGCAGCGGCCCTGCCGTCAGGTCGGATATCGATTCCACGGCGTTGAACTCCTGCATGACCTCTCCGGCCACATCCCCGATAGAAGTCCCATAGCCGGTGAGCGCCGCGGTGAAGGTCCCCTGCAGCGAAACGCACAGCTCATAAAGCCGGACCGGAACAACGGTGAAGAGGCTGACAGCCATAAAGCCCTTGATGGCATTGAGGGCGGTCTCACGGATATTGCCGCGGCCGCTGGAATACTCCACGCCGGTTTCAAAGCAGGCCACCACCAGCCCTGTGCCGTAGAGTGCCCATGCCAAATAAGAGAAGAACAGCACGATGCTCTGCACCCAATCCATGGTGAAGAGCTCCGCGCCCATGTTTCCCATCTCTGCGAAGAAGTTGCCGAGAAAGCCTACGATCTGACTGTAGAACCAGTCCACGATCTGGCCTAACACCTTGGCGGCAACAAAATCCCAAATGAACATTGATCGGTTTCACCTCCTCCGGGTGAAGCCGTACCAACTGCTTGGGATATGGCAAAGGCCGTACAGTTGGTACGGCCTTTAAATCACACTTTTGTTACATTGTCTGCTCCCACGCCCGGTCAGCGGACTGGCTCATATCCTGAAATACCTCCAGATAGTCTGACACCGCATCGGACAGCACCGCATAGTCCTGCCGGGTGGGGTGATACACATACCAGCTCACCTTTCCATAGTCATCCCAAATGTGCGGCTCCACGCCGTTTCGGAAATTGGGATTTGAGGTCATCTTTGTCCCCAGCAGATCCGAGAAGCGCAGGCGCAGGGCATCCACCTGTCCTTCGCTGCGGTTGAGGATCGTCAGCTGCAGGGCATTGTACTGATTGGAGACGATTCCAGTGACAAATTGGATCTTTGCCCGGTTCATATCGCTCAGACGCACATAGCAGGCTCTGCCTACATAAGTAGCGTCGGGGTACCGTTCTCCGATGATCTTCCGAAGCTCCTGTTCGTAAAAAGACATTGCCTATACCTCAAATTCCGATGATCTGCCAGATGTACAGCGGAGCCGTCAATGTGAACACCAGGCAGGCGAACAGGATGGCGGGAGCTGTCCACTCGAACTGGCCGCTTTTTCTGAAGTCGAAATAGGCCGTCCCCAACTTGGCGAAGAAGAATACCGCCAGGATCAGGTCGATGGCGGGAAAAACCACATTGTTCACCACGGTCTTGATCTGACCGGAGGCCGTTTTCCAGGTGCTCTCCACGGCGCTGGCTACATCGCCTGTGCCGGCAGCGAAGGCCGTGGCGGAAAAAGCACAGCACAGAAGCAGCACAAGGGCGGTCAGAATCAGGATTCTCTTTTTTCTCATAAGTTCCTCCGTTTCTATCGTTGTTTTGCGGGAGCAATATGCCACTCCTCCCAAAGATTCCCCCGGATGGTGACGCTGTCCGTCAGGTTCATGGAGAGCATTCCTGCCGGCGTCCAGCAATCCAGAAGCCATGTGTAGGGCGTATAGCTGCCGTCCGGGTACCAAATGGGCGTGAAGTGGGTGCGGCGGTTGTAGGTGCTGTAGGGATTGGCTTTGAATTGGAAGGTCGTGCTTCGCCCGGAGATTTCTGCCTCCAGCAGCCGCCAATAGTTCTCATAGCCAAACTCCGGGAAATAGGTCACGGCATTCTGCGCTGCCGTCACCGCCGCACTCTGATTTGTGGTGACTTTTGCGGTCACCTTCTCCTGAACGCCATAGCCGCTTTTCAGCGTGGATGCGGTCGCCGTGGGGCTCTTCTCGTCCGGCGTGATGCGCATGGATGCAGTCAGGCTTGCGGAGTAGCCGTTGTAGTCAAACTCCCACCAGCCATGATCCTCCCACCAGCCGTTATCCACCCAATGGTACCAGCGGTCCCTGTGGGTCTTGCCGTCCGCATCCGTCCAGCGGTCTGTGTGCCAGCATTTCTGCCAGTTTTCTACCCACTCCCAATTCTCCTGCCACCACGGTGACCAGATGCCCCAGGACGCCGAAGTCACCTGCTCCTTTTCGAGAACAGACGCCGGCCTGAAGCCGTTGTTGCGGTCATCCGCCAGGGGATTGGGAGGGTCGTTGCCGTCCAGATCCACGATATTACAGGTGATGGTACCCTGTGCCGAGCCGCCGCCGTACACGCTGACGGAAATCGTTATGACGCAGGGTTCCGCGGGAGTTCGCCAGCGCACCCATGCCAGCTGGCTGTCGCCGTCCGGGTAGTAGACATTGCTGACAGTGTAAGTCCTGCCCTGAATGTTAAAGCGTACCGATACAGGGTTGTCCGGGTCAGACTGGCCACCGCGCACCTCCACGGAGGTGATAACTTCTGTGTTGACGCGGTATTCGTAGTCATATTCGCCGGGATCGGGCGGCGTGGTCACCTCGTTGAAGCGGACGATGCCAATACCAAGAGAGGAGATGATGTCGCCGTTGGACGCCTTATCCGTGCGGCTGCCGGACCATGCGGCGTAGCCGAGATCCGCTTCCTCCAGAAAAATCGCCAGCGGCAGATTTTTATGGGTGAGCGTACCCAGCTTCTTTCTGAGATCGCCGTTGACGACCTGGTCATACAGAGCCGCTTCCGTGGCGGTCATGGCGAACTGCTGACCGTTGTAGCAGAGATAGGCCAGCGGCTCCACCACGATTCTGTAATCTCCACTGATAAGCAAATCAAAGTCGATTCCCACATATCCGGCAATCGCTCGGATGACCTGTTCATCGGTGAAATAGCTGCGAGTCGCGGCGATGCTGGCCTTACTGCTGCCGGTGGAGATGATCTTGGGCAGCTTCTGCGTTGGCTGCACGCAGACATAGCCACCCACCGCGGGAGATAAGGTTCTCCCAGTATTATAGGAGAGCTTGGACACTTTTCCGAAATGAGCAATGTTTGCGTTGGGCTTCTGATTGCTCCAATCCACCACACTTCCAATAACTGCTCTGTTGTCAGCATGAACGACAGATAATCTCACTCCGTCCATGCCGGGATTCCAGTAGTTGGTCTTTGTGCCGTCCCCCATGCCGCTGCCGCCGCTGTCCATGTTACCGTCCCCTGTGGCATAGGCAGGAATAGCGGCGGATATCGCTATCACCAATGCCAGCAGCAGGGATATGATCCTTTTCATACGCATTCCTCCAGTTGTGAAGATAAAAAGAGACACGGCCGTTTCTCAGCCGTGTCTCTCTTGGAAGGGCGGGCTTAGCCGCCCATGATACCGATCTTGTTGCCGTTCTCATAGATGTCCTGCCCATCGATGACTGTGTTGGGACCGCTGGGCGTGATGTAGCCGAAACCGGGGACATATACCTGTCCGGCATCATTGGTGCTGCCGCCCGCAGGCTCCGTGGGCTGGGGCTTCTCCTCAGTCTGCTCCGGCTTGTAGGTGGGCGGCGTTTCCTTGTTGCGGTCCGCTTCCGGCACATCGTCCGCCGCATGGTCCTTCTCCGTCTTGCCGGGATGCTCCGGTGCATCCGGCTTGGTGGGCGCACCCTGAATGGTCTGCTCTGTGCCGGAGCTGTCAGCATCCCTGCCGGGATCATGCTGTTTACCATCCGTCCTGCTATCCACCTTTACCTCTGGATCGCTGATGTTCACTACCGGATCTTTCGTGTTGGGTGTATCGTCCGGGATGGCGGGGTCGATGGGCATGGGCACCGCCGCAAGGCGGCTGACGATCCCCACCACCAGTGCCGCGCAGAGCAGGACGCCTGCCGCAATGAGGATGATGCGTTTTGTTTTGTCTGTCATAGGTCGAACTCCTCCTTTGTAGGGGTCAGTGGTTTTTCTTCTTATCCCGAACATACCACAGCTTTCTTCGGAAGTCTACTGCAAGAAGTGAAAAGAACTAAAACTTCGGGATATACTTGGCCTGCACCTGCAGATTTAGGCTCACGGGCGGCAGCACCCGTCCGGCAAAGCGGGTGGGGATCTCCAGATGGAGGGTGGCGGTTGCGAGATACCCCTCGCTCCGGCCTGAGGCGATGGCGTTGTTGGAGATATGAACGGACAGGTCGGAGAGCGTATATTCCAGCTCGTTTACGGCGTATTTCATGTAGCCTTCGCCATCTTTGGTAAGGCCAAGAATATAGGACAGGTTGCCGTAGATGTCACCGGCGTCAATGGACTCGAACCACTCGCCGTCCCCCTCCGGGAACCAGCCTGCTGCATAGCCCTCCCGCACAGAGTGGTACACATCGTCATAGTTCTCATTGACCGTGGCAATGACCGCCTGCTGCACCGCGTCCCGCACACCCTGCACGATGATGTTCACCCGGAAATATTCCGCTATGACCATAAAGAGCATGAGCAGGCAGAGGGTCACAGCGATGACCATGGGATAGCCCTCACCGGAGCGGGAGCGCAAGAGTCGTTTTCTCACTTCCAATACACCTCCGATCTGCCGCTGGCCTGTGCCGTCAGCTCAATGGGGAAGCTGCCAAGCCCGCCAAAGCCGATGTCCACATCCAGGGTCAGCGTCACCGTCACCTCCTCATTGAGCTGGATGCGGCCGGTGCGGGACCAGCGGATGTCCGGGTCGATCTCCAACCGCTCAGACAGCACCTGCGCGCGTGAGGTCGTTTCACTCCCGACCCTGCCGGTGATCTCGGCTTCCCGCACCAGCTCGGCGGCGAAGGTGTCGAGCTGCTGCTTCGCCACATACACCGGCAGCACCTTCACCGCCAATGCGATCACCAGCATGGCGCAGAGGATGAGGACGCAGGTATCGATGTAGCCCTCGCCGGAGCGTTTCTTCCATGTGTGCTTCATCATCCGAACAGCCCTCCCATCGAGGTGAGGATCTGCATGAGGATGACCACAATGTAGATGAGCATAAAGCAGACCAGCATAACGAAGGAGTACACACGGATCTTGGGCGGAATCTTCGCTGCCTGCGCCTTGAGCCGCTGCAGCTCCAGCTGTTTCATGTCATGGGAGAGCATCTGGAAATAAACGCGGCCGTCGTCGCCGCGCAGGACGCCGATGAGCCCGCGCACGATGTCCGAAAGCATGGGCGACGCCAGCCTGCCCTCGAAGCGGACCAGTGCCGCTTCGTAAGAGGATGAGCGCATATCCGCCGTCATCACATCCAGTTCACGGGCGAAGTCGGGACCGGCGTGCCGCTTGTAATTTTCAAGGATCGTCAGCACGTCGCGGCTTGCGCCCAGCTCCTGCTCCACTGTGGCAACAAAGCGGGGCAGCTCACCTTCGATCTTCTCGCGGCGTTCGGTGACCTTTTCCTCCGCCTTGCGGCTCTCCTTGAAGTAAAGCAATATCGACAGCAGCACCACGATGGGCGAGAGCAGAGGAAAAATCAGCAGACACGGAATGACCGCCAGTAGCGCGGCGGCAGGCTTGAGGATGGTATAGGCCAAGTAGACCTCCGGCGTCATGTCCATGCCGGCAGCACTCAGCGTGCGCTCCATGCGATGACGCTTGTACTCGTCCATTCGGATAAACTTGGAGAGCTTGATAGCCCAGCCAAGGAAGAGAGCATCCAGCGACTTCATCCGCTTTTTCTCGGCTCGCCCTGCGGATAGAAGTGCCTTCTCCGTGGAGAGGCGGGGCAGCTTCAGAATGTCTGCCAGAATGAAGAATAAGCCCGCGGCAACGGCCACGCCGAAAAGGAACAGTAAAATCGTCATGTCCGTCACCTCCGATATTCAATGGGCTGGGTCAGCTTGACCACTCTGGCAAAGGAGAGAAAGATAGCGGCGGCGCAGACCGCCAGCACCGCTTTACCGGGTACGGTGGTCATCAAGGCCGCATACCAGTCTTTGTTGAGAAAGTACAGCAGCGGGATATTCAGCGCCACCAGCGCCGCCATGGAGATGAATTCCTTGCGGGGAGCGAACACGAGATTCTCCAGCTCCCCATTGATGATGCGCATATCCGAGAGCTTTGCCACAATGGGATTAAGGGTGCTTTTCATGCTGTGGTCATACTGGCAGGCGGAGAGTGCCTCACACCACTCCCGCCACACCTCATTGTCAATGGCAGACTTCAGCTCCGCCAACGCCGCATTCATATCCGGGTCGATGTGCTTGATGCGGGTGAGGAAGCTGCGGAACACGCCTTGCACGGGCGGGTTCAGATAATTGATATTCTCCTCCACGGCGGTCTGCAGATCCTTACTGCGGAGGTAGGCCGTGGTGATGATAGAAAGTGCTGTTTCCAGCTCGGCGGTAACAGCTTTCCTATAGTGTCCGGCCGTGAGCTTAATGTACCAAAAGGGCAGGAACATCATGCCGGCCGCCAGCACCGGCACCAGCAAGAGGTTATTCATGATGATGGCGATGCCCGCACCCACGGCAAAGAGCAGCAGGGACGCCGCGCAAAGCACGGGAAAGCGTTCCTCCTTGCCGGTGGCTTTCAGGACCGTCTGCGCTTCTGATATCTCGCGGCGGAAGAGGCCGGGCTTTTTGCGATGGGTGGTCTCATTGATCTCATCCCGGATGCTTTTGGGCCCGGCGGTCAACCGGCGGAACACACCCAGCGTGAAGTCCATGGGCGAGATACGGAAGATAAGAAATGCGCCGGTGATCATGCCGACGCACGCAGTCAGCAGCAGGGCTGTCAAGTGGCGTTCACCTCCTTCTTGGTTTCCAAAAGAGCCTGCAGCTCCTCGTTGGGCATACCGTTTTCCAGCAGGCGTTTGCGCAGACTCACGGAGATCTCATTCACCTGCGTGTGATGTCCTTCGATGACGAATTTGCCGTCCTCCATGTGGTTTTCCGTGATGACATAGCGGAACAGCGTGTTGTAGCGGCGATCCCCATTGGGCAGGATCTCGCACTCCATGATCTCCATCATGCGGCGCTGCTTATTTTCCAACTGCTTGCAGAAGACCACGATGGGGTATGCCTCCGTCACATAGCTGAGAAGCGTTTCATCGGACATATCCACAGCTCGTTTGCACAGGGACACCATGCGGCGGTAGGTCGCCTCGCAGGAGTTGGAGTGGATGGTGGTCAGCACCGCCACGCCCACGCGGGCGGCCTCCTGCGCGGCATTGGCCTCGGCGCCGCGCATCTCACCCACCACAAGGATGTCCGGGTTGAAGCGCAGGCAGATATCCACCAGCGCGATCTGATCGATCCGCTGACGCTCATTTTCGCTGTCGCGGGTCAGGGTGTGGACCACCGAGTTGACCACCTTACCGTTTTCCTCCCGCACCAGCTCCAGCTCACGGGAGCCGTTCTCGATGGTGAAGATGCGTTTGCTGTCGGGTATGGTAGTCAGCAGCCAGCCTGCCGCCGTGGTCTTACCGGAGGAGGTGGCGCCAGCCACGCAGATGGAGATCCCATAGCGCAAAAATACGGAAAGCCAGTCCAGCATTTTCTCTGTGGCTGTGCCGCTGCGCAGCAGATCCTCACGGCTGAGATTGTGGCGGTTGACGATTCGGATGGAGGCGGCAACGCCCACATCCTCATCCACCACGGGGGACTTCATAGCGGCAATACGGGTGTTGCGGGTCAGATGCCCTGTGACCAGAGGACTGGCGTTGTCCAGCACCATGCCGGAGGCGTGGAGCATTCGCCGGATGACAGCAAGCGCGTGTTCCGGCGAGTCGAAGTGTTCCGTGAGCTTTTCACTTCGACCGTCCGAATACTGCACCTCGATATCCCGCCACGAGTTGATGTTGATCTCCTCAATGCCGTCGGCGTAGATATAGCGGGTCAGGAAGCCGAACTCCGCCATCTCGGAATAGATGGCGTCCACCAGCTCTGTCTGCGTCATGCCTGCTACGGCGATACGCCGGTCCTGCAGGTACTTGGTGATGTAGCGCATGAGCTGTTCCTTGGAGTCCTCGCCGCCCCCGGTGATGAGTGCGGCGTAGGCGCCGGAGATGTACTCCTGCACCTCCTGCAGCACGGAATTGAAGTCCCTGCCCTCTGCCGACGGGGTAAAGAACAGGTTGTGCGCCCGTCCGAGTGTGCCAATGTCGGTGTTCAAGGTCCGCTGCGGCGTGTCGTCCACCACTACGGGGACGACCTCCGGCTCCGAGGTGACCTGATATTCCGCCGCGTCCCGCCGCTGTGCAGCTGTGGCAAAGACCGAGCCGTTTCGCTTTTCACCAAGAGCCATATTAAAACACCTCCCCAGGCGCACACATTTTCTGCGGAAAATGCCTGCTCACTTCGTTCGCGGTGCGCCTCCAAAGGGGGACCGGTCCCCCTTTGGGGAACCCCCTGCTCTCCGAGGGGGACGATAAGTTTTCCTTTCTCATTTTCAAAACACCTCTGCAATGATACGCTCTAACTCCTTGCGGAAGGGTCGGCTGTCCTTGAGGACGAGGTCGGCAAGCAGATTGCCCGCCAGATACTGATCCTCCAGCTCCTGCGAATAGGGCAGCACGAAGGCCGTGTCGCCCAGCACCTTGCCGATGTGGTCCGCTGCCTGGTAGGGCTTCACATTGGATGCCACCTTATACTGCTTGTCCATGTCCCACTCGGGCCCGTCCAGCAGAGGGAGCTGACTTGCAAAGTAGTTGACGCTTTTGGGGTCACAGTTGGCAAGGCGCAGGATACTGTCCGCTTCCATCAGCGCTACAGCGGAGAGGATGTCGTTGGCAATGTAGCTGCCGCAGTCCACGATGACATAGGGTGCGATCTGACGCAGTCCGTCCAGCAGCTCTACCACCTGCTTCTGCGTAAAGGGCGGAGTGCTGTACTCGTTCTGCCGTTCGAGCAGCCCCAATACCGCAAGGCAGCTGTTGCGCTTAAAGGTGACAAGGTTATGCTTGATGAGGTTTTCGCTGATACGGGCGGCTGCCAGGACGCCGGCAAGAGAGCCATTGCTCTCCAGAGCGTCCGCGGGACAGATGCACGGCAGCATAGGAGCGGCCATGTCACAGAGCAAAAGGATGACATTTTTCTTTCTGGCGGAGAGCATTTTTGCGATCTTCACCGCCGTTACCGTCTTTCCGCTGCCGGGACTGCCCCAGACCGCCAGCATACCGCCGCTGTCATTCTGCTCCTCCGGCTTCTCTGTGTCGCGCTGAAAGATGCTGGCCTTTCTGAAATTCATCCTGTCACCTCACTCTCCGGCATTTCTGCGGTAGGATCGGCGGCTTCGCCCTCCTCAATGGGATCTTCCTCCGGCTCTGCGTACGACTCCTGAATGAGCGCGTCCTGCGCCTCGATGAACTGCCTTGCGCCATCTGTTGTGCCGCGGTAGACGAGCGCCAGATGGAGCTTGGCGACCTGCTCCAGCTCCGCCAGCACCTTGGCCTGCTCCGGCAGAACGAGGAAGGTCACGGTAGAGGGCAGCTCCTTCTCATCACCCTTCGCTTCACCGGTATTGGCGTCATAGCCGGTGCTGGCGGTAACGCTGATGATCTCCACGTACTGCAGCTCGGCGGGGATGGTGGTTTCGCCGTCCTCCGGGTAGTCTGCCACAATGACTGATACGATGTCGCCGCTCTGGAGCTTGCCGGACAGTCCTGTGGCGAAGCTCTTGATGGTGACGGAGATGGCCTGCTTCGTGCCATCCAGATTATAGAGATAAGCATTCTCGGCGGCAGGCGCGTCCGAGAGCTTGGCGGCGAGAATATAATCGCCAACGGCAAGATCCGCCTTGGCGTATTTGCCCACTACATTGTCTTTCGCGGTCATAAGGCCGGAGGGGAGATTATATGAGCCGACCTCGGCCGTGGTGACCATGTCCCTGGTGATGAGCTCGCCGGCGTGAATGTCCTTCGTCACACGGACGATCTCCGCCTTCTGGCTGATGCTCTGATTGAACAGCGGCGTGATGCCGAAGCAGATCACCAGCGCCAGCAGAATGCAGATGACGCCGATGACCGTGCGGTTTTTGAAAATACTCATGGAGCAAGTCCTCCTTATTCTTAGATGATATATGCGGTAAAGAAGCCCACTGCAAGAAATGGCGCGAATGGATAGCTCTCCGGTGGACGCTCTTGCCTGCGGATCTTGTGCAGGGCGGCTATTGCAAGGTAGAAAAGGCAGTACAGCACCAATGCCAGCACCAGTCCGGCGACTCCACGCAGAAAGCCCAGCAGAAAACCGGAGGCGGCGATGAGGAACGCATCTCCCATGCCGCCGCGTCCTCTCCGGCTTGCCAGCCAAAATGGGACGGCCAGCGCCAGGCCGAGAAGCCGGGCGGGGCTGAAGGAAATCAGCCCCGCCCCTGCGATGACGATACCGGAAAGGTCATAGATCTGCCTGCGCCGGAGATCCGTCCATGCCGCGCTCATAAGTCCGATGAGGAACAGCGTCCCCTGCAGGACGGATGCCACGGATCAGCCGCCCAGCGCGCCGGCGTAGTTGAACATATCCTTGATACGCTGGTTCAGGGTGGGCATGACCACATCGCCGAACAAAGCGTAGAGGCCCGCCAGCAGCAGAGCGCCCAGCACCACGGCAATTAGGATCTTGACGGCGGTGTCGATGTAGCCCTCACCGGAGCGGCGGGTGACGGCAAGGCGGATGGCCTTGGCGCGGATGGAATTGGCGGTGTTCTTGATAAACTTCTTCATGTGATAATTTCCTCCCAATTATATGTTTTATGTTGTGGGTGACTTACATGACCTGCTCCGCGGCGGGAGCATTGTCCGGCTGCTGGGCCTGCCGGAGCGACTGCTCGTAGGCGTTCAGCACCGTGTCGTTGAACTGCTGGCGGGCCTCCTTCGTGCAGGGGAAGCAGATGTCGTGGTAGTCCCCATGGCTGTCCTTGTACTGCGGCATGGCGACAAAGGGGCCTTTCTCACCGCGGATGACCTTCACGCCGCGAATGGCGAATACGCCGTTGATATCCACATTGGCGTTGGCGAGAGTGTACTTGCTGTCCTTCACGGGATAGACTCGGACATCGAAGGACACGGGGGACCGGCTTTCCTGCGCGAGGACGGGAGTGCTTGCTTTGGTCTGGTTCTTGGGCATTTTCCTTTCCTCCATTTCTGATGTTGATATGAAAAAAGCACCCGGTCAGGTGCTCATTTCACAGGCCCATATCCATTTTCTGCTGGGGTGCAAACTCGATCTGCCGGAAGCCGACACGGTCGCAGTAGTAGAACTCGCTGCCGTCGGCGTCGTACAGCTCCAGCACATCCGAGATGCCGATGGGTCTGCCGTCGTAGCCGGGAACCGGGTCGCGGAAGAGCGTGTAGATCTCCTCCGGGTCATTGGTCCCGACCAGACCGTCATAGACGGTTTCGTAGTGCTTACGGTCAGGCTGTCCGAAACGCTCCAGCAGGGCTTCATACGGGATGAAGCGCATATTGATGGGACTGTCCCGCGTGAGCTGCCACACACGGCAGCTTTTCAGAGGCGGAGCCTCCGGATCGAAGCGGCCGCCCCTCTGCCCCAGCAGGAGGCGGTCATAGACACCGTCCTCCCAGCGGATGGAGAGCGACTGCTTTTGCAGAAAACGCTCCAGCTCCTGTGTTTGGAACATGGTATCCACCACCGCCTCCTTTCCCGCGATGTATCCGGCAGGATTGCTGTAATAGAGGATGCGGTCATGGTTATCAATGAAGATGCGCTGCACTTGTTTCACCTCCGATCATTCCAGCTTCATCTCGTCTGCGGCCGGCTCCTCCTGCCGGGGTGCGGTCAGCTCCATGAGCTTCTCCCGCGCCCAGTCGGGCAGGTATTTTTCGTCCAGCACACCGATGAACTCGTGTCGGTTCCAGCGTGTCGTCTCGCCGTCACCCAGACAGGTGCAGCGCACCGAGCGGCCAATGGCATGGGGCCTGCAGCCGAAGCCGTCATGGGCATACCAGAGTTGATCCGCCTGACTCCAGCAGGATTCCTTCAGCGTGTCGGGGCTGAGTACCAGCACCTTGCCGGTGAAGTCCTGCTCGGCGCGGTCACCGACGCAATGCTCCGCGCCAAAGAGATTTAACGCCTGCACCGCCTTGCGGTAGAGACTGACGAAGCCATCCAGCACGGCGGGGTGGCTCCGAACAGTGATCGCGGCATTGTGACGCTCATCCTGCGGAATGTAGCGCCGCTCAGCCCACTGCTTATTGGCGGGGCTGAAACGCCCGTCCCACTTGAGTTCGTTTAAAGTATTGGCAAGCACCCACGCAGTACGCTTGTAGCCGTATGCCGTCAGCACCGGCGCGAGGCAGTCCTCGTTCAGATGCATTCCGTCGAAGCTCCGGCGGATGGTATCCTCGATGGCATCACGGCAGGCGATGTTGGCGCGATGGCTTTCCCTCCAGAGCGAAAGCTCATTTCGTTCTCTGGCCTCCTTCGCCGAGTAGGGATAGAGATAGGTTTCATTCATTTGGATATCTCGCCTCGTTTCTTCTTTGAATGCCTACGGTATCACTTATCGTAGATAACATCGTCGTCCATCAGCATATCCTCCAGTACGGACAGGCAGCAGCCGGACTTACGCAGGGCCTCCAGCAGCTCGGCGGGAATATCGGAGAGGTCGTGGTCGTAAAATGTCTCGCACACGGTGATCACACCGGAGCCCTCGTCCACATGGCAGTCCAGCTTGGCGTCGGGCGCGATGTCCGCTTCCGCTCTGGCCCAATCGGGAACGGTGACAGCGGGGCGGATCAGCTCATCGATGTCCGCGTCGCGGAAGGTGCAGTGTCCCTCGGTGCAGCCCTCGCAGCTGCCGCAGAGGTCCGTCAGCTCCCGCATCAGCTGCCCGGCGCGGTCCGTCAGGGCGAGGATCGTGCGCACCATCTCCATGGCGGTCATCTCGCTTTTTGATAAAATGACCGCGCCCCTGGCGCCGGCCATTTCCAGCTTCCCCTCATCGTCCAGCCCGCAGACGGTCAGAACGGCGGGCGGGATGGTGACGCTCTTGTTGTCGTTGTATTTTACAAATTTCATGCTGCTTCTCCTTTTATTGTTCAGATTTTTAAGGGATGTTCCGGCTCATGGATCAGCTCGTAGCGGGTGTCGCCATCGCCGCCCAGCAGACTATCCATAGAGAGCTGCCAGCAGGCTTTGCGGGGGTCATAATTGGTGATGACGACCTCCTCATATTCGCTGCCTGCCGTCTGGGACATGCTGTTGGGACGGGAGGTGCGGAAGATATAGCAATCCTGATAGAGCTCGCAGATGTAGTCCTGGTAGTTGTAGGAAACGATGAAGTATCCTTCACAGGTGACCAGTACATCATGGAGCCGCTGATGATCCTCCGGGGGAAACTCCACCTCGTAGCAGCTCTCCGCCTTGTAGTAGGGCGGGTCACAGTAGATCACGGCGCCTGCCCGGTCGTACTGACGGATGACCTCCTCGAAGTCCTTGTTCTCCACAATGACATTCGCCAGCCTGCGGGAGCATTCCCAGATCAGGTGAAAGAAACGGCGGATGTCGCAGGGCTTGCCGCCGAAGGACTTGGCGCCGCCGCTGAAGCTGTAGCGGATGAGCTTGAAGAAGTCCGCCGCGCGTCGGATGCTCCCGCGGGGCGTGCGCTCCAGCATAAGGGCGCGGATGGCCTCGGCGTCGGGCGGCTTGAGGTAGACCTCCGTCAGATCCATCTCCTCCTGCAGGTAGTCATCCGTGAACTCACCTCTGGAGAAGAACTTGTAAAGGATGTTGAAGTCATCCCGCGTGTTCAGCGGCAGGAAGCCAAGCTCCGCCAGCAGTGCCATGGGGCGGTTCTTCACGCAGCAGAACAGGTTGGTGAGATTGCCGTTGAAGTCGTTGTAGACTTCCATGCAGCCGCGCTGGATGGGACGGCACATGGTCACCGTGCCGCTGCCGCCAAACACATCGATGAAGCGGGTGTAGCGGTCCGGCATCAGCTTGTTGATGATCCACAGCAGCTTGCCCTTGCCGCCTACCCAGGGAATAAAGCTGTTCAAGAAGAGTCACCTCCCTCCAGCGGGAGGGAGAGCTGACCGGTGTCCTCATAGTCAGGCAAGGTGCGGGACAGACCGCGTTCCGCAAATGCGATTTTCTTGATCCGGCTGCGGAGCTGCCGGATGGTGCGCCGCAGCTCCTCCTCGGTGGCGGCATAGTAGTAGCCGCCGTCAAAGCTGCAAATGGGGATGCCGTCGCCCCGCAGGGCGTTGATCTCCCGGCGCAGCTCGGAGCCGCGCATTCGGAAGGCACACTCCAGCTCCCGGCTGGTGACGGCGTTTGCCTCGCCCTTGTGGTAGAGGTCAAGATACTCTGCAAGGGCTTTGTTGATCGGCACAGTTCCTCCTTTCCGGGCCCGTTATCCCGGAGCAGGAGGTCAAATCAGCGCAAAAAAGAAGGGGCCGCTTTTCCCCGTCCGGGAATACGGCCCCTTGGTGTAGTTCTTATCCGCGCAGCTGGCGTGGTTAAGATATGGTCAGCTACTGCATTTCCATGGTAAGATTCTGTTCCTCCGCAGGGTAGCACACATAATCACTGCCGATGAACACGCCTGGATGCTCGTCCTCATAGCGGCAGCCCAGCGCGCCCAGATCCATGTACTCGTACAGCTCCTCTGGGACGGTAGTTTCGGTGGCGAGATAATATCTGCCCAGCGCGGCGTAGCTGTTGACGCCCTTGAGGATCGTGTAATCACGCAGATGCTCCGGTGACTCCCTGAAAATCTCCCCAGCCTCCGCCTCGCCCTTTTGCAGGGCCATGGCGGAGAGGATCGTCTTTTCGTCATCGCTCAGAGCATCCGGTCTGCATCGGAATGCCTCCTGTGCTGCACAAGGCAGCGGCCGGTCGCCTTCATGTTGGATCTGTTCTCTGGTCATTGCATCGTCATCTCCTTTTCCTGTTTTTGCTGTATGGGTGAGAGCATTGGTTCATAGTCCGCGCGGTGCAGCAGGCCATAGGATGTGAGGGTGGCGTTGTCCGCATGGATGACTGTCTCGCCGTAGTTGAAGAGGTTCACATACGGGATCAGCCGAACGGCTTCTTCACGGTTCATGATGAAGCAGAGCTGATCCAGCGCCGCCTCCTGCGGTGAGCTGAGGTTCGGCATGAGGATGTAATCGGCCAGATGCTCCGTTAGGAGCATCGCCGTTTCGATGTCCTGCACCTCGAACTGCTCCAGCAGAGCCTTCAGCTTTGGCACCTCGGATCTCGAAATGTCCCGCGCGGCCTTGGTGAAGGCATTCAATTCCTCCAGCTCCATGGGCAGTTCGGTGAATTCCGCCGCATAGGGGATGATCCCGTCATAATCAATGACTGTGACGCCCTCCCAGCCCTCCACACCGAGCTGTTCCTGCGCGTCCAGCAGCTCCGCCTCTGCTGCGGGAAGATCCAGCGTCACCGTGTGTGCATCGCCAATATCGGGATGCAGTCCGAGCGTGAGCCGGAAGAGGTATCCCGGCTTTTCCGGCAGCGTCTTTTGGACGGGCGGCGCGGTTGTCAGCTCGCCATCCTGCAGCACATACAGGCTGCCCACAAAAACGCCGTTTTCGCTGCACCGCATCATTCTTCCGATGCCGGCGAAGTCCAGCATCTCGAATACCTCGTCGGATATGCCGTCCAGCTCGGGGACGAACTCGTTTTCCGCATAGAAGCGGCCAAGCTGGGTGTCATCCGCGGCATCCACCACATGGTAACAGTCGGTTTTTGCGCTGACCGCCAGATCCCGCAGATCCCGCAGCGTGATGATGCCGCCGTTGGCGTTTACTTTTCTCTGCACCGCTATGGAGAACATCCCCTCAAAGGCGATCCCTTGTACCTCGTCCAATGCCGCAAGCTGTGCGGCAAGGGCGTTGAGCTCGTTGAGGCTGATGTCTAATCCATCCAAGTGGGGCGAGAGATACTCAAAGGCAAAGTAGTCTTCGATCTCCATGTACAGGATATCGTCTGTCTGAAGCCGCACCTTTTCCATGGCGTCCCACAGCTCCCACGGGGAGGCGGGCAGATCCAGCTTGGCATAGGCTGCGCTATACGGTGCATCGTTTTTAGCGAGATACACACGCAGTATTCTTTTACCCAAGGGTCATCCCTCCCATCTCCGGCTGCTGTTCATAGTAGGCGGGGTCCGCGCCGGGGACGCCCCAGCCGAACATGGAACCCGTTTTCATGGCTTTTTCCTGCGCGGGGGTAACGCCCAGCCGCTCGTTGTTATAGTCCGCCAGTTCACGATTATGCGCGGGATCGTTGGTGTTCCAATCACTGTGGTAGTAGCCGATCTCACCGCGCTTGATACAGATGAGCTCGCCGGTGCCGGGGAGAGTGGAGAAGCACAGCTCCGGCAGACCTTCCGCCAGTTTGGGAGAGAAAAGCTCCTGCTCCGTCTGGATGCTCCACTCGTCCGAGTTCCAAAAGTGGACATACAATTCACCGCCGTCATCCACGGCAATCTCCCTCTGTTCAAACCCCTCGCCCCAGCCGTCCGAAGCCTGTCCGGTGATAAACTCTTTCAAAGTATCCATTTCTGTGTCCGACAACTCCCCGGCGACGCGGCATTCCGCCACGCCCCAAAGCTGCCGGTCACGCTTCTCCACGGTGAAGACGGCAGAGCGTACCTTGCGGTCAACGCTGTCGGCTTCGTCATACCAATGCATGAGACCTCGCTCTGTCTCCTCCGGCATCCGGCTTTTCACCAGTGCCGCCATGATCTGATCCTGATAGCCGCGCAGCTCACTGCCCTCCAGCAGTGTGCTGCTGTCATCGAGATCGCCGTACTCGTTCCGCTCGTAGAGATCGGCGGTCAGGGGCATATACAGCTTGAGGGTGGTCAGCTTGGGCGGCAGCACGGTGAAGCTGTCCTCGCCGGGGACAATCCCCAATGTCCTGCCGTTGTCCCATTTCATGTGGATAGTGCCAATGTCATCCACGAAGTCCACTTCACCCTCGGTGCCGGGAAGAATGGGCGCGTAGGGATCGTCCATCGAATTGAGCCGGATGCGGGTGCCGGGGGGATACTGTTCCCTGATAAAATTCACCATTTTTCTGTCCATCATCGTTTCCTCCATGTTTTGCTCTCTGTCGTAAAACTCCAGCTCGTAGATCACACCGCGATCTTGCTTTCGAGTATCCTTCACCTTGATCGTTGTACCATCAAAGATGTAATTGCCGGCTTTTCCAAAATCGGTGTAGAAGCCCTTGCCGTGGTTGCAGGTGGAGAAGGGATGCTCCGGCTGATCCTTGACCTTGGAATAGAAGCCCACCGTCTGCACTGTGGTCACCACACGGGTCAGCCCCACCATATCCGCGTGATTGGCGTGGCTGACGGTCTTAAGCTCCACACCGGGGCGGATGAACCGCTTCAGCTCGGCAAGGCTTTTGAAAGCGACCGGATCTCGCTGCTTTCTTGAAGCGTCCATTACATTCCTCCGAAGGTCATGCCCTGCTCGGGCCGAGGCTCGTGATCCTCCTGCCGGCAAGGAGCTTCCTCGCCGTAGAAGTCGAAGATCATGTCATCCACCTGCTTGCGGACGCTGGGATCGTCGGTCAGCACCTCGTAACGGAAGCCTGTGGTCGGGCGATACGGAAGCTCCTCCCGCACGCACTCGAGAAAGGCTTCGGCATCGGTAAACTCCTGTGTATCGCCGTTGGCATAGGTGACGCGGCCCACCAGAGGCTTGTCCTGCGTCATGTTCTGCCGCTGGACATCCAGATCATAGGCCGTGAGGTAGCAGTTATAATCTCCGGGGGACGGATTGCAGCGCAGGCAGTAGCGGTAATGCTCGGTTTCCACGATGTAACCGTAGTTTTGTGTCCAGCCGCCGCTGATTTTGCCACCGTGTTCATAGCAAAAACGCTCCATCGCGAAGCGGCTTTTCAGTACACTCTCCCGCAGCGTGTCCACGACCTCCTGCAGCTCCGCTTTGAACGCGGGGCTGTTCAGTTCCTCCGGGCCGCGGGGCCACCATGTATGCCAGAACTCGTTGCCGCTGCGTCCGAAGTCCATCCGGACATGTCCAACGGTACCCAGCCGCTTATCTTCTTCGGGGTGCGGGGTATAAAATAAGCCCGCCTCCTCCGGGCGGGCAGGTCGGATATGGAATTGTGTTGTTTTTTTCAAAGTTATGATCTCCTTTCGGTGTAGAATTTGGCTTTACACATTACTGGGGATGCGCTATGATGAGGTAAACAAATCGAAATTTGTGGAGAGGAGCAAGTGATATGATGAACGGACAAATCAATGATTTGTTGGCCAATATAATTTCCATGTATGCACCCCAATTTGGTAGAACAATCACAAAAAAAGTTGCATTAAATCTTGCTATGACAGCTATTGAGTGTCAGATTGAGAATACGTCCGGCGATACTTATGCGTTGATGAGAACAGCACTTTCAGAATGTGGAACTATCCTTGAGGAAAACATAGAAGATGGTATAATTTCTGGAGTGATTTTATCGGGTGCCGCAAATATGAATCCTGCATTTCTTCTGCTCAAGGCTGATGGAACCAGTATCCATCTTGCGGTAAACGAAAAAGATGGCCTAATCAAACAGCATACAGCGGAACGAGCAATAGATGCGTTTAAATCGGCGTTTGCCAACGCTAAAGGCTCATAAATTCCAGTTTGTCTGCCTATCGAGCGGCTCGTTCCAAATGGATCGAGCCGCTTTTGCTTACATCATCCGCTGCCCCTGCCGCTGCTCCGGGAAGGGCGGGTCCAGGCGGCGCAGAAGGCCGAACTCTGTTATTGTCACGCAGTCGTTTTCCATGCAGTCCTGACCGTATTTCTCAAAATCCATGTAGCCGTCCAGCTCATAGATGGCTTCATCATCCAGCCCCAGCGTTTCCTGTAATCGCTGCTGACCGTAACCGTAGGCATCCTCCGTGATGCGCTGGTAGTTGTCCAGATTACGCAGGAGCTCACAGGCCCGGTGCAGGGTTTCCGGTTTCTCGGCCTCCAGCACAGCGGCGCAGGTCAGAAGCATCCCGTCCTTCTGCCAGATGTCCTCCAAGGCTTCGGCAAAATCGTTGTAATCCTCCACGGCGGGGCAATCCGTATCACGGATCAGCTCCCCGATGTAAGGCGCCTTGAAGCGAATGTCACAGAGCATGGCATCCGCGAAAACATCAATATCGAGGTAATTTTTCACAGCGTCCAGGTATTCCTCGTCAGCGGGGAGGACGAGGGTGTAGTCCGGCTTTCCCTCGACACGCAGCGTCATACGGAGCATTTCATCCCTGCTCTCATCCCGCCAAGGCTCTGCCGGCGAAAGATAGCTGCGGTCGATCCCCATATCCGGTGTCAGCAAGCTGCGGGCGTTGGGAACAAAGGCACTGTACCGGGCGTAGTTGTATCCCTGCGGATCAACAAGGAAACCGTCCTTTCCCTCCGCGTGGAGGATGAGCAGGCAGTGCCTTGCAGTATCATCGTGTCGGATGGCGTTTTTATTCTCTGCGATGAAATCGTAATCAGCCAGCAGTGCGCGGCTGAACTGCTTGAACCGCGGGCTTGGCAGCTCGATGACCTTATCCACGGCGCAGGGGTCTGCCTCACACTCAGTCTGCTTACACTTCAGTTCCGCCTGAATGATCATCGCGAAAGCCCTCCCATCACCATGTGGCTGCTTTGACCACCGTTCATCACTTCCTCCATGCTGGTATAGCCCTTATAGGCGATGTAACCCCGGTCGGTGAACACCCCGTCCTCCTCATTCATGCGCTCCGTGCCGTACTTTTCATAGTCATAAAAAGCATCGAGGTTTTCGTCATACTCGAAGCGGCCGGACTGGCGGATCATATACTTGCCGTAGTCCTCCGGCGTATGTGTGCCGGGGGCGAAGTCAAACAGGTCAAGGCTTTCCGCAAGGTTTTTGATCTGTGCCGCGGACTTTGGCTCTGCCAGCGTGACCACGGCGCCCAGCTTTTCCATATCCGCTTTTGATAACCCATCCGTTGCCCCTGCCAGTTCGTTGAGGTCGGAGAGGTTTTCATACTTCATATCCAACAGGACATCCACCTCGTTGGGGAGCTGACTGTCCTCCAGCCGCAGGCGGACATCGGCGGAGTCTGTGATGCCCCCGCGAAGGAGGGCACGGTCGATTTCCTCCTGTTCCATGGGGAGGTACAGCCATGTGATGTGTTCGGTGTCCTCCGGCTCGGCTTTGGAGGTCACCGCAACGGTGATGGCGTTCGGCTCGTAGTAATAGCAGGGGAAAAACCGGCCATCATAGATCTGCTCTAACTTCATGCCGTTGTCGTAGACCACACCGTAGGGGGTGATCGTGCCGCTGCCGCTTTCAATGAGCTGCCGTGCGGTTCCCTTGCCGTCCAGTTTGTTCAGCTCATCCACACTTGCGCTGCCGCCGTGCAGGTTCATGTAATGGTCGCGGCCGATGGCGGCGAGGTCGGAAAAGTCGGTAATGACCGTGGCTTGCTGGCAGCAGAAGGTCAGGTTGATGAGATCCTTCGGCTCGAACAGCTCCAGCTTGTGGGCCATCGCCTGAAACTGCGCGGCTTCGCCGGTGTCGAAGCTTTCCAGCCGTTTGGCGAGGTAGTTCAGCTCCTCCACATTGACCGTGAGCATTTCCGTGCGTTTGAGCACAAAGAAAAAGCTATCAACCTCCTCCACCTTGCAGTCCGCCTTGACCGCGTCACCAATTTCCAACGCCTCCAACAGTTCCATGCAGTGTGCGTACTGGTCATGCGGAATGGGAAACGGGATGGTCGCCACGCCGTATTCCGGGTGGTTGGGATTACCGAGAACCGCTTGAATCATCATGTTATCTCCTCCGTCTTTCTTTCCAGATTTAAGACCACCTCGCCGTACCTGCACAGCAGGAGTGCTCCGAGGATGAGCCGAAAGGCTCTATCACTGACCAGCTCGGAAAAAGCAAGGTCTTCTATCACGATGTTATCACCGCCAACGGAAATGGTTTTCGCCGCCTGATAAATGCTGTACAGCTCCGGGTGAATACCGGAGAGGCGGATGGCGGGGAAGTCGAAGCCGCTGCTGTCGAAATGCCAGAGGACTCTTTGCCAAAGCTCCTCATCGGCGGTAAGCAGAAGCAGCGCAGCCGCATTGCGCTCGGACATACCGTAGCAGCGGTTTTTCCAATGCGTCCATCGTTCTCTGTGGGCATCACTGAGGAAGAAGCAAAAGGGCTGCCGGTTCAGCTCATCTCGCAGCCGTCTTTGCAGCGGGCGGAACAACCTTCCGCCAAAGCACTCCCGCGCCAGAGCATTCAGCTCCACCACGCCGGCCTCGATGCGCTCCTCCAGACAGACGCATTCATTCAGGTGGCAGGGGTGTCCGCTGTCATATCTCGTGCAGTCTTTGCAGCGCACATCGTCGGCACTGTAGCGAAAGCTGCTGCGGATGCGTCCGCTTCTGCGAGGCTGATGACGGGGTGGCGTCATCATCTGCACCTCTGCGGCGAACAGGGGTGTGAACTTCATAAAGTATCGCGTCAAGCAAATCCACTCCTTTTTTGAAAATAAAAAAGGGCCGGAGTCTTATTGCTAAAACTCCGGCCCATGCCATGCTGCTATTACATTGTCTGCTCCTGCGAGGCTCGTTCCAATGCTTCCTCCTGCTGACGGACGCGCTCGTCCAGATCCGGCACGCACACCCTGATCTGCTGCTGGATTCCGCGGATCATTTCTTCCTGCATATCCGTCAGCTCAAAGAAGTCCTCATCCACGGAATCGGCGCAGCAGCGGAATATCTCAGTCAGCTGCTCCGGGCTGAAAAGCTGTTCCTTTGGGATAAGCCCGGAGCGTGTGGCGAAATCCTGCTTGGCGGCATCGTAGTTCTCCATGAAATAGTGCCCGTGTACCACGCCCGTGCGGTCATAGTCCCAATCCCATGTGACGAATTGAACGCCGTATTTGCTTGGAGTACCTGCCAGCACCGTGGCGCCAAAGTCAGCGAGGATGCGGTAGTCGCCATCCAGTCCACTGGCTTTGAGCTGCGGAGCGGTTTCCATAGCGGCCATATACTCCAGCGTCTTCGCGGCGATGTCCTCGACGCGATATAGGGCATCCTCTGCCTGGGGCGTGTCCGCGTCCTCCCGACGATAGAACACACTGCCCTTGCCGGTGATGCGGCAGAGGGGTGCGCCGTTCCAAAGGACAGGCAACTGCTCTCCCTCCACCGGCAGGGTTCCAAAGCCTGCACGGTGCAGGGGAATACGGACCTCTTCAAGGTAGCGAAGCTGACGGCTTGTGTTTTGGGTGTCCATGTGAGCGATCCTCCTGTTGTAAAAAAATAAGGCCGGAGAGGTCTTCTCCAGCCTGTCGTTTCAGACGCTGCAGCCAGCGCCCTTTTAGAAATTGAAAAAGGGCGCCGCTTTTTCAGCTGTCAAAGCCGACAAAACGACGCCCAAATATTTGTGATACTTTTTCTGCGATGATGCCGCTTTTTTCGAGAGAAAAGTCCTCTCTAAAAGGGCGCTGGAGGTTGGAAACTGTCCAGGACATGAGATCCTCCAGTTCAAATCCGGTCAGTTGCTCCGAAACCTCCATAAAAATCTATGGTTCAAAAGAAGAAATCCGGGCTCGAAAAAGCCCGGAAACGGTTGATGCGCCTGGCTTTGCGCCAGACGCATCTATACCGGTAATTCTTTATGGAGCTGATAATCAGATTCGAACTGATGACCTCATCCTTACCAAGGATGTGCTCTGCCGACTGAGCTATATCAGCATGTACAGGCTGCCCGCCTGCGGAAAAGTGGCAGGGGCAGAAGGATTCGAACCCTCGGCACGTGGTTTTGGAGACCACTGCTCTACCAGCTGAGCTATACCCCTATATTGCCCACCCGAATGTATCCCCATACACGGGAAATCCTTGATCCCTGTGGTGGGCCATCAGGGACTCGAACCCCGGACCAACCGGTTATGAGCCGGTGGCTCTGACCAACTGAGCTAATGGCCCGTAAAAAGAAGATGTACCGCTACCGCTCTGGTAGCGGTACCATTTGTTGGCTCCCCCTGTCTGGCTCGAACAGACGACCCTGCGGTTAACAGCCGCATGCTC